>JARHYT010000012.1 GCA_029264775.1 Helicobacter sp.
GGAATGATAGTATGATAAAATTCTAATATTTTTTATATAATGTTGTTTATTTTATTGTTTTAAAATCTTTCAAGTGAGTATATTTTAAGGTGATAAAGTATTTAAACGCAATAAAATCTATCCTATAGTATAATGATAGTAATTTAGATATTCCCTCGCATATTACAAGCTTTATGGAGATTCGTCCCTTTGTTTTCTCAATACATAATATTATTAGAATCTAAGTTTATTTAAATGCCTTGCTTATAATTCCTTATGATGATAGAAAGATTTGTTATAATAACATTTATTTTATTAGGTAGATATGCTATGAATAGATTTTATTATTTGATTGGAATCACTTTTATTTTATGTTTTTTATATGCGGATTCAATAGATGAATTAAACAATATTGCAAAGAATGAACAATTTATGACGGAAAGAGAGTATGGGAGTTATTTATATCAAGATCCGCGAGGTGTAAGTTGCAAAAGATGTCATGGAGAAAATGGTAAAGGACAGAATCTAGTAACCTATAATAGCGGGGGAAGAACAATAAATATAACTGCACCAGATATTACACGACTTGATTTGCAATATTTTACAAAAGCATTGAAAATGTCAAAAGGGATTATGCCAAAATACTATTTAACAGATTCTGAAATACAATCCATTTATAAGTATATTAGTGATAATTCTGCATTAGAATAATTAAATAATCCAACATAATGTATTGTAAAACAAATATTTCACAATACATGATATAGATTTATATGTGTATTTCTTTAATATTTCATAATTTTAAGTGTTTTTTAATAAAATATTAAGTATCCTACATCATTTTTAATTTCGCTTAAAAGGATATGAGATGAGTAAAAAGCAGATAGTGATAAGACCTGAGGAGACTTTAGACCCTAAAGAGGTGTATAGCAAGAAGAAAGTTATCAATAAACGCCATTTGTTTAAAAATGATTTTTATGAAAAAGAATTGCGTAAATTGGAGATTGAGCTTGTTAAATTTCAAAATTGGGTAAAAAAAATAAATCAAAAGATTGTCATTATAATGGAGGGGAGAGATGGTGCTGGTAAAGGCGGCACAATCAAGGCTTTAACATCTCATTTGAATCCGCGTGGTTGTCGTGTTGTCGCATTGAATAAGCCTACAGAGCAAGAAAAAACAGAGTGGTATTTTAAAAGATATATTACAAACCTACCATCTGGTGGTGAGATAGTATTCTTTGATAGAAGTTGGTATAATCGTGCTGGCGTTGAAAAGGTTATGGGGTTTTGTACTCAAGATGAATATAAAGACTATATAGTACAAGTAAGTAATCTTGAACAAATGCTTGTAGCAAGTGGCACTATGATATTTAAATACTTTTTAGATGTATCTCAAAATGAGCAAAAAAGGAGAATTGAGAGGAGAAAAAGCGATCCGCTAAGAATGTGGAAACTAAGCCCTATTGACGCAAAATCTCTAGGTTTATGGGATGAATATACAGAAGCATTTGAAAAAATGTTCTCAAGAACACATACTCCTTATTGTCCATGGGTTATTGTAGATTCTAATGATAAAAAGAGGGCTAGGCTAAATGTAGCAAGGGATTTGCTAAGCAAAGTAGATTATGATGACAAAGATCAAAGTTCTGTATGCCTTTTGGCTGATCCAAATATAGTTCATCTTTATTCGCAACAAACAAATTTCACTAGAAAAAATAAAGATTTCAATGTGCTAAAAGAGGATAAGGAGAAGAAGGAGAAAAAAGAAAAAGATAAGAAAGATGAAGAAAAGAAATAAAATACATTCAAGAAAAAATATAAGCAAGTTATTAAAAATAAATCTTGCAAATGCCTTGCAAGATTCTAGGGGTGTTAGCAATATCACACGCAATTACATAGCACAAGCCAATAAAGATAGCTCAAAGGAAAATTTAAATATTTTTGAGATGTATTTTGAAGTGCTTGGATTTGAACAAAGTAGCACATTGCAGATTATGTCTAGCTATGCTAGTAGCTGTAATGTGGAATTACATTTGGCAAGCTTTGAAAATAATCGCACAAATACGCATGATAATCAAGAGTATGGTATTATTGCAAAGGGTTGTAGGGAGTCTTTGGATAGCTTTTTTCAAATTTTAGAATCTCTTTTTGCAAATAAACTTTTAAAGGGGAATATAGCAGAGTTTGTTTTGCAAAAATTAAGGCAGAATAGCTTAAGCCTATGTGTAGCGGAGTCTTGTACTGGCGGTGTTTTAAGCTCTATGATTACCTCTGTTAATGGCTCTAGTGATGTGTATAAAGGTGGGATAACAACATATAGCATAGAATCAAAACAAAATATTTTGGGTATTCAAGATTCATTATTGCAAACATATAGTGTGTATTCAGAGGAATGCGTTAAGGCTATGGCTAGAGGTGCCATAAACTTATTTAAAGCTGATATTGCAATTGCTACTAGTGGTTTAGCAACAAAAGATACAAGCAAAAATAATTTTTTAAATATACAAGAGGGTATGGTATTTACTTGTGTTATAGTTAGAGACAAATTGCCTTTTATCATAAGTCATAATTATTTACAAAATATAACAGACAATAAGCAAAATAGTAGAATAGCTATACAGCATTTAGCAAGTATAGAATCTCTAAGGCTTTTGCTAAGTGCTATTTAACTATAGGGATTGGTATGAAAGCACCATATATTTTTATGCTTATAACTACATTGCAATGTGTTTATGGAGATGAATTGATACCTTATAATAGGCATCATATCTCATTATCTAGCGATAATGACGCATATTTTGAATCTACAAATTATGATAGATATTATACAGCAGGGCATAATCTTAGCTATGTATCAAAAGAATTTAGTAATACAATTTTTGATAATATTTCATTATTAACTTTTATATCAGATGAAAGAGTACAGGCTTTTGGAGTCTCAATAGGACAAGAGATATATACGCCAAATGCAAGATTTTCTTTGATTCCACCAACAAATGATGCACCTTATGGCGGATACTTATATATAAATACAATGTTGCAAACTCGGACAAATAATTTTTTAGAACAAATATCTTTGAATCTTGGTGTGGTTGGTAAATACTCTTTTGCTAAAGAAGCACAAGATTTAATCCATGATTTAGTTAATTATCGTCATTTACTTGGTTGGGATAATCAGATTAAAAATGAATTTATTTTCAATGTATATTATAAAGGCATGTATAAATTTTCTGTGATTGATGATATTATAGATTTATTGCCATACGCAAGTATAGCTTTAGGTAATGCTCATACACATCTTGAAATAGGCACGCGTTTAAGAATTGGTTATGGATTGAATGGGGATTTTTCATCTCCAAAGGCTACTACAAATCATATTGGCTCAACAAGCATAAATGATTCTTTTAGAATCTATTTTGTTTGTGGAGTATCAGAAAGACTTGTAGGTAGAAATATATTTCTTGAGGGAAATACAATCGGTGGTTATAAAAGTATGCTAGATCTAAATAGATTTGTATATGAAACAGAGCTTGGAGCTACTATTGCATGGCGTGGAATCTCGCTAAGCTATATGTACTCATATAAACAAAAGGAGTTTGTAGAGCAATTAGCAAATTCAAATTATGCTACTATAAGGCTAGAAGTTAGCTTTTAATAAGATACATGTAAAAACTTGTTGCTTTTCATATTAATTATTGCTTTGTTGTATTGATAACTAAATAACTAAGTATTTTCAACTATTTTGCTAAGATATAACTATAGTAGTTTTTATATGTATTGTATATAATATTTATAATAATTTTTCAGGCATTATCTTTGCTAGTGTTTTATAGAATCTTAGCCATATGCTTGTGTTTGGTGAGGTATAAAACTTTTGAATGTAATCATTACCTTTCATTTCCCAATGGCATTTTTTATTGTCATCACATACAATTTTATATGAATATCTCATTTTAGATTCTGTAATTTTTCTTAATTCCTCTGCTAATTCATTGCTGTGAAAAAATACAATGCTTTCTGTGTTTAACATTGCGGAGCGATAATCAAGATTAAAGCTACCAACAGCAATTGTATCAGAATCTATAATCATATATTTTGAATGCAAACTAACTTTACCTTTTGAGGTATGATAAAATTTTACTTTATCTTTTAGTTTTGCTTTTTGTGTTTCTAGGTTTGGATACTCATACACTTCTATGCCCATTAAAGCTAGTTTATCTCTATACTTTTCCCAATGAGAATAAACAGGTATAACATCAATAGATGCAAGGGAATTTGTAAGAATTTGCATATTTATTGATTTTTTCTCTATAAAATCATGCCATATATCCATAGCAGCTTCGCCCGGGACTAAATATGATGATGCTATTATGATTGATTTTTTTGCGTGATTTAAATTATATACTAGTGCTTCTAATATAGGCGTTGTGGTGGGCATATTGCCACTATCTATTTTTTCTGGTGAATCTGCTAAAAATACACCATTTCCCCATGTTATATGAAATTCCTTATTTTTATATTTTGTTTTGAATGCCTCAATATCTTGCAAATATTCTTCCCATTCTTGTTTGTTGATATTATATTTATTTGCTTGTGTCTTTATCTTTTGTGCTTTTTTAGTATATTTTTTTAATTTTCTTTTACTAGGGAATAAATGTGCTGGAATACTTCTTTTATAATTCCAAAATTGTTCAAAATTAATTTTTGCATTTTTTGCTACATTACCTATAAAAAGCAAATCGGTATCGGTAAAATTTACGCTAGCATTGTCAAAATATTCATCAGCTATATTTCTCCCACCAGCAATTAATGCAGTATCATCAAAGATAAATAGCTTATTATGCATTCTTTTGTTGATTCTACTAAAATCAAAGATCGCTTCAAAAACTCTAAACATACCGAATCTAAAAAAATATGGATTAAAGATTCTAACCTCTATATTCTCATGGTTATCAAGCATGATAATATCATAGAAATCAGATGATATTCCATTGTCATCTATCAAGATTCTAACTTTAACTCCTCTATCAGCAGCTTTCAAAAGTTCATATGATAATAAACTTGAAGTTAATTCATTTTTATAAATGTATGTTTGAATATCAATATTTTTTTGTGCCATTTGCACAAATGCTAATCTATGTAATAATGCACTTGTGCCATCAGCAATGATTAATGCACCATCTTTGCCATGCTTTAATTCTTCTTTATATGGTTGTGCTATCGGGCTTTTGAATGAATTGTATTGTGGTTTATAACTAGTTTTTACACTATGATTAATGGAAGTTAATGGAGAACAAGCGGTAAATATAAGAAGGATTAAAACACAAAGCAGTAATGCTCCAAGCAATGAAGTAAAGAAATTGATTCCATGAAAAAAAATATTCAATCTATTATCCATATATTATTGAATCTTATCCATAAAACTATATAAAATTTGTACTACTGCACCAGCACTTTCAATCCAAACCTCTTCGCGTATAGAGTGGGGCGATCTTATAGATGGACCTATGCTTAATGCAACAATATCCTTAGATCCTAATTGATTAAGTTTTGATAGCAAGATACCACACTCAAGCCCGGCATGCAATTCTACTATCTTTGGTTTTATATTGAATTTATCAACAACATCATACATACTTTCATACATCATATATAGTATGTTGTTAAAATTTTGTGTCTCTTGTTTTAATATATCTTTATTCTTTATAGCATTTGTTAAAAAACTTTGTAATTCATCATATGAATCAGTACTTTGTTTTTCCCATGGTGAATAATATTCATTAACTTCTATAGATGCCTTATCTTGCTTTTGAGATTCTAATCTTTTTGATAGATAGCATTTGAGATTATCAAGATTTGATGACAATAAAGCATGTGTATTTGCTCTACCCATAAATGCCAATGATAATTTGCCATTTGCAAATGAAATATTTGACAAATTAAGAGAGTTTTGGACATTGCTATCCTCTGTATCAATAACACCAATTTTTATATTTGTTAGCAACGAATAAAAAATGCTAAAATCAACGCCCTTTGGTGTTTGTAGAAATATTTCATTTGTTTTGTCAAGCAATTCATTTGGTAACTCTTTTAATTCATTAATTGTAAAAAAATTATTTGATTGTGCAATTATTTTTTCCTTACACGCAAAAACTATTTTTGAATTCATGGGTATAGAATTTCTTTTTTCTCCGCCTTGCCAATTAATAATGTCAATAGATATAGAATCTTTATTTTGCTTGATAATATCATGTAAGAATTTTATACTCTCAAGTATTGCATTTTGATGCTTAAATTCACTATTATTAATATCTAATCCGCTATGCCCACCGGCGAAATTCTTTGATTGTAGGGTATAATAATACCAATTTGGTAAAATATCCGTAGTTTCAAATTCATTTTTATATAATAAATCAAAACCACCTGCACAACCAATAGTGATTTCCCCGAGCACTTCTGAATCTAAATTTATTATTATGTTTGATTTAATGGGTATCTCAAGCCCTTTTGCACCAATCATGCCTATTTCTTCATCATTTGTAAAAAGAAATTCTGCATCTACATTTTTCTTTATAAAATATAGCATGATTGCTACACCAACCCCATTATCAGCCCCAAGACTGGAATCTTTAGCCTTTAGCCATGTTTGAGTAATACCATTTTTAACTTTCTTTTCTTTTATTAAATTTAAAGCAAGCTTTTGCTCTGCTACACCAACACACACCATATCATAATGGCTTTGGTAACATACCTTAGGTTGAGTGTTTGTTTTAAATGCAAGGATATTTCCAACAGAATCTAATCTCACCTCATAACCATGTTCTTTTGCAAATATTTCTATGAAATTTGCCATTTCATTTGTATTTTTACTGCCATGAGGAATAGTAGTCAAATGATAGAAAATATCAAGTATTTCTTGTGTTGTATTTGTATTAATATTTGGCATATTCACTCCTCATTATTGCAATTTTGAAATCAAGTCAAGCATTATAACTTTGATTTTTATATTTTTGACAAATCTTTATTTTTTAGATAGAATCAGGAACTAATTTTATAATTTATATAGGAGCGTTTATGAAAATTTTAGTTATACAAGGTCCAAATTTAAATATGTTGGGGCATAGAGATCCAAGACTATATGGGACAATGACTCTAGAGCAAATCCATACAAATATGAGTTCTTTTGCATCTACTCAAAAAGGTGCTAGTGGGGAGGAATTAGAGCTTGATTTTTTTCAAAGTAATTTTGAGGGAGAAATAATAGATAAATTACAAGAATGCGTTGGCGGAGAATATGAGGGGGTAATTATTAATCCGGGCGGATTATCTCATACCTCTATCTCTTTAGCTGATGCAATTGTTGCATCAGGCATACCTGTTGTAGAAGTTCATTTAAGTAATATTCATGCTAGAGAACCAGAGAGAAGGATCAGTATAACAGGTGCTGTTAGTGTTGGCGTTATTGCTGGTTTTGGTCCTCTAGGATACCACCTTGCATTAGTAGCTATTATGAATGTAGCAAATGAAATTAAAATGTTAAAACAACAAAATCAACAAGCTTAATGTATTGTATTACAATAGCAACAAAATAGATTACATATTTCACTTCTTATTTATAAGTATATTTGTGAGGTTATTTTGCTCACAATATAGCTTATTTAACTATATAAATCGATTACTTTTGATATAATTTAGTGTTAGTTTTTATTTAATATATTTATTTGTAAATACAACAAATGGTTATAAAGGTTTAGTTTAATGGAATTTTTATATTTATCCATACTGGGGGCTATAACAGGTATTATATCGGCTTTATTTGGTATTGGTGGTGGAATGATAATAGTGCCTGCTATGTTATACATACATTATTTAATGCCAAACATAGATTTAAGTGTTCATGATGCTGTTTGTATATCTGTTATGCAAATGATATTTTCATCTGTGTTTGGAAGTGGAATCAATTATTTTAAAAAAAAGAATCTCGATATTAAACTTGCGTGTTTTTTGGGTATTGGTGGGTTAATTGGTGCTTCATTTAGCGGAATTATGCTTGATATAATTTCACAAAAACATTTGACTTTATTATTTTTTATTGTTAGCTTAATTACTTTTTATAAATTTGTATTTGGAACAAAAAGCAGTCCAAACGCTATACATTTAACCATAGGGCAGCAAGCTAGAATCTTAATAATCATTGGTGCATTAACAGGCATATTTGCTATATCTTTAGGTATAGGTGGAGGAGTTCTATTAACTCCATTACTCATGTATTTTTTAGGATTTGATACAAAAAAAATTGTTCCACTTTCTCTATTTTTTATAATGTGTGCTTCTGTGTCTGGGACAATATCTTTTATAAGATACGAAATAATATCAAATCATATTATATACATAGGTACTATTATTGGTGGATTCTCTATTATAGGGGTTATCATAGGCTCTAAATTAATTGATATAATGAATGTGAAACTACATCACAAAATATTAATGGTTATTTATCTAATATCAATTATTGCTACTTTTAATAAAGTATTAACATATTATGAAATAATATAAGGATATGTATGAATAGAATACTTATAGCATTATCTAGTAGCTCAATTGTTGTTATTGTATATTTATTGATAAATGCAACTAGTTTTGAAAGGATAAAGCCTAGCATAGAAATGTATGTTGTTAAAGATAAAAATACTATAGAAAGATTAAATACAGATTTTTTTAATCCACACAATGATATAAGACTTAATGTATTTGATTCTAGTGGTTTATCATCATATAGCATTAAGGTAACTAATAAAAAAAATGAGGTTTTATTAGAAAAAAATGAGGTGTTGCTTAAAAAATCAGAAAATCTTGAAATAATTCTACCGCAAATAAAAAACCTAAAAAATGGTGATGAGATCTTTTATAATGTAAATGTGCGTGATTGGAGTAATGCTAATTTATTTAGAGGCAACGAATCAAGTATGACGAAGCATTTAATTATTAATGATACAACACCAAAAGTGCAAGTTATTGCGACTTCAGAGCAAATTGCATATGGAGGTAGTGCGTTAATAGCATTTTATATTCAAGATTTACCTATATATAAAAAATCTAAACAAAAAAGTATTAGTAGGGTATTGGTAGGCAATGGTCATAATGAGTTTGAAGCATACCCATTTATCAATAAATATGGGAATCTAGTATATCTTTCATTAATAGCGTGGCCCATAAAAAATACATTTTTTGAAGGCACGATAAGAGTTGTTGATAGTGCCATGAATGAAAGTGTTATACAAATACCAATTTATACAAATATTGCTCATATTAGAAGAAAATTCAATATAAATATAAGCGATCATTACATTTACAATGTAATAGAAAATATAAGCAATAATGTAAAAATACCACATTATTTAATAAGCAATATAGACAAATTTCAATTTTTTAATGAATCCTTGCGTAATCAAGATAATCAAAAAATATCAAACTTTTTTCAGATAAATAAGCGGGTATTAACTCAAAGTAATATACCAAGATTTAATACTTTTAATCCAATTAATGAGGCAACAATATCTGGTAAGTTTGGCGATGATTATATATATAAATATGAGAAAAAAAATATAGGCACATCTACTCGTCATGGCATTGAATTGTTTAATAATGAGCAAAAAAGCATAATCAATAGCAATGTAGGCGAGGTGGCTTATATAGGAAATACTAGTATTTATGGAAACATTGTTTCGATTAATCACCAGTTAGGATTAAATGCTACATATGGTTATTTAGAATCACTGCCAAATATTAGTGGGAACATACAATCTTTAAGCACCATAGGAAAAGTTGGTATGAATAAAATTACAAGGATATATGGAGTATATTTTATGACAATTGTTCAAGGATATTTTGTAGATCCAATGGAATGGATAAATCCAACATGGGTAGATGTAAATATAAATCAAGTGTTAGATAAAGCAGATAATTTCAACATAAATCATACAAGGTTAGATATTGAGCAAAAGGAATGAAATGGATATATTCATTATAAACCTAGAAAGATCAAAAGACAGAAAAGAATTAATGTTAAATAAAATACAATGTTTGTAAAAGGATTCTAATTTTAAAAGATTAGGCATAAAATTTCATTTCTTTAATGCCATAGAATCTAAAAAAGAAAATTTCTTAGAATATAAGGCTAAATTTAATCGTTTTAAATGTCATTAAACCACCAACCTTACAATAAACATAGCAATACAAGTAATTTATCATATCTTATTGTTATTTGATTAAATTAGCAATTAGTGTTATTTTGCATAGATTAAAGGCTTAGTTATGTAGATAAAAATAAAATATAGTAAAGATTGCTTAGTATAAAATTCAAAATTGCTCTACAAATCCATTTCACCAGATAGACCTAAGTTTGTTAAATAAATACTTTATTGCATAGATTTTATATAATTTTATTATTTATCAATATATTGCGATATTTAGTATATTATTTGTTTAATCCATTCTCTTATTTGATTGTCTTATAAAATAAATTTTATTATTTATAAAAGCTAGTGTTATGATAATTACTTTATTTTTATATTTATTTAATGTGTTTTATCGCAAATTAATTATTTTATGATAAAATAAGAGTAAATATTATAATTATTAGGGATGATATAATGCTTAAAGTTGATTATCATATGCAATCATTTGCATGTAAAAACAAGCAAAAGGTATCTTTGCAAATGAGATTTATGCCATTTGCTTTTAGTATTGTTTGTGCATTTGCAATATCACAGAATCTATATGCTATAGATGATGAAAAAGCAACAGGTGGTAATGCAGCACATACAAGGAGTAATGATGCGGTGCAA
>JARHYT010000039.1 GCA_029264775.1 Helicobacter sp.
ACCAGATGGACATTATAATAGTGAAATGTGTGCATTTAAATTGATAGCACAAATGCTTGATAGATTAAAAGAACTAGGAGCATATGATAATACTCAAATATTCATTACTTCAGATCATGGGGCACAAGGTAAATTTCTACCAATAGGAGCAAATTTACATGTTCCACTTTTTTATAAACCATTTAATTCTAAAGGGCAAATGAAAGTAGATGATAGATTAATGGTAAATTATGATATTGCAAGTATATTTTGCGATAATCTTAAATATGGCTGTCCTAATGTATTTGACAACATACTTAAAAACTTTCCACTAAAAAGGCAAATATATGTAGCATTAGGCGGTGGATGGGATTTTAGTTATCATAAAAAAAATTATTTTATATTCACTACTTACTTTGAATTGCATTCAAATAGAATCTATGACAAAGAGAGTTGGATTGAAATAAAACAATGAAAATATATTAAAAATATTTATATTATTAAATACATTATGTTTTTTATTTTTAAACTCATGGTAAACTATGGTATTGCTACAATATTTTGCGATAATTTACCAAATGGTTGTCCTAATGTAGCACCAAATATACTAAAAAATTATCCAGCAAATAGGAGTGTAATTACGCGTGGCACAAAAGAATGGTGGGTTGATATTGATAAAAATAATATTTTAGAAGGTGATACAGATTACGAAGTGTATGGAGATATTTATGATCCAAACAATTGGAAGGTAATAGAAAATCCATAAAAATAATTATATAAAATAGAATCAACCATACTTTATTAACATAATAATAAAAATTATATGATAGAGTAGAGCATATGAATATCAGGAATAAATATGAGCGAACAAATAGAAGATAAGAAAGATATAGTGTTCATAGAGAGAAATACAAAAGAAACACAAATATCACTTTCATTAAGGACATATGGAGTGGGTATTGGTAATATACAAACGGGCATAGGATTCTTTAATCATATGCTAGAAGCTTTCAGCAAGCATTCTCTTATAGATATGGATATAGGTGTAAAAGGTGATTTAGAAGTAGATATGCATCACAGCGTGGAGGATTGTGGTATCGTAATAGGGCAAGCACTCAAAGAAAGTATATTTCCAGTCAAAAATATTGAAAGATTTGGAAATGGTGCTGTTGTAATGGACGAAACTTGTGTATCATGTGATATGGATATAAGCAATAGGGCTTTTTTACTATTTGATATGGACAATGCAGAAAATGGATTTAATGGTAAAGTCGGGACATTTGATGTAGAATTAGTAGAGGAGTTCTTTCGTGCATTAGTTATGAATGCTGGTATTAGCACACATATTGTGTTAAAAAGAGGAAAGAACTTGCATCACATTATAGAAGCTACCTTCAAGGCTTTTGCTATTAGCTTAAGGAGAGCGATTGCAAAAAATAGCAATATCCAAATTCCAAGCACAAAGGGGTGTTTATGAGTGATATGATTAAAATGATAGTTCTTGATGTTGATGGTACGCTTACAAATGGTCAAATTACATTTGCAAATGTTAATGGTGTTTTGTCGGAGATAAAAAGCTTTAATGTAAAAGATGGAATGAGTATTTCAGAGTGGATTAAATCTGGTGGTATGGTTAGCATAATAAGTGGTAGGGATTGTGCTATAACTAAGCATCGTGCAGAAGAAATGAATATACAAGAAGTCCATTTAGGTGTAAAAGATAAACTTAAATGTCTAAAAGATATTTGTAAAAGACATAAAATTTTGTCGGATAATGTGGCATGCATGGGTGATGATATAAATGATATAAATATGTATGCTTTTTGTCGTTATAGTTTTGCCCCGGCAGATGCAAGTGAAATAAATAAAATGAGAGCTTCATTTGTAACGCACGCAAAAGGTGGAGAAGGTGCTGTTCGTGAAATGATTGATATACTTTCAAATATAAAAGATTAATATTTGCTATAAATGCAATATCTATGTTTTAGAGAGGAAATTATGGATTTAACGGAATTTTATGTTTCTTTAAAAGTTTTTCATGTTATATCGATAATTACATGGATGGCTGGATTATTTTATCTACCAAGATTATTTGTATATCATGCACAACAATATGATAATACAGGATTTAGAAAAGTTGTAGAAATACAAGAGAGCAAGCTTTACTACTACATAATGTATCCGGCTATGATAGCTGTTTTAATCAGTGGCACACTTATAACCTTGAGCATACCAGATATTATGAAAATTGGCGGTTGGATGCATGCAAAATTAACTTTTGTTTTTCTATTGTTTGTTTATCATTTTGTTTGTGGGTTCTATAGAAAAAAGCTCTTAGATAATAAATATAAGAGTGAGTTATTTTTTCGTTTTTTCAATGAAATACCTACTATATTGATGGTACTAATTGTATTTTTAGTTATTGCTAAACCATTTTGAATTTTTGGAGGTTTTATAGATGAAGACATTATTTGTTTGTAAAGTAAATTATATTAAGCAATTTAGCGAAGTGGAAAAGTTTCTGCCACAACACAGGGAATATTTAAAAAAATGGTATGATTCTAATAATCTGTTGGCATCTGGTCCTCGTAATCCTAAAGATGGGGGTTTAATAATAGCTCGTTTTAAAAACAAACAGGATGCAATTGAATTTGCTAATAACGATCCATATTGTCTAAATAATGTTGCCGAATATGAGATAATAGAATTTGAAGCAGTTCTACATGCAAAGTATTTAGATGAATTTTTACAATTATAGTTTTGCTATTTTAAAATCATTTCACTAATGTTATGATACACCTAATTTGCATGAAATACAAATATAAAAACCTAATATTGTGTTTTGTATTATAAAAAATATACTTAGTATAGTTTAATTTTACAATAATATAACTTCTGAAAACATACTTTTACATGCATGTTTTATAACAAGACAATGAAACAAGAGATAAATGTAGCCATATTTAACTCTAAAGCGGTATTTATTTACAAACAAAAAGCATTAAAATTTAAAAGTGTGTTATAATTAGAATTTTTCTTAAAGAACAAAGTGGATTATATTAAAGGGTTTATTGGTGCGTCATTTATTAAAATTGTTTTTACTAACATTTATACTCATAAATGTATTTAATACTGCTAATGCCGCTCCAAAAAATGAACCTCTAAATATAAATGGAGTTCCAGTTCCTTCTGTTGATCTAAGCATTAATCCCCCAAAAAACCCAACGCAACTAGTTACAACACTTAATATTGTTATATTATTAACACTTCTTGTTTTAGCACCATCGCTGATTTTAATGATGACAAGTTTTTTAAGAATTATCATAGTGCTTGGATTCTTAAGAACAGCATTGGGAACACAGCAATCCCCGCCAACTCAAGTTTTAGTAAGTCTTGCTATGATACTTACATTTTTTATTATGGAACCTGTGGTTAAAGATGCTTATGATAGTGGGATTAAACCATACATGGATGAAAAAATAGGATATGAGGAAGCGTTTGATAAGGCAATATTTCCATTTAAGAAGTTTATGCTAACAAATACAAGACATAGCGATATAGCATTATTCTATAAGATAAGAAATGAAGAGCCGCCACAGATGGAAAATATAGAAACAAAAGAGCAATTAAAAGGACTTATAGATAAAGTTTCATTAACAATCATACTCCCATCATTCATGATTAGTGAGTTAAAAACTGCATTCCAAATTGGTTTTCTGTTATATTTGCCATTTTTAGTAATCGATATGGTTATAGCTTCTGTTTTAATGGCTATGGGTATGATGATGTTGCCACCTGTTATGATTTCTTTGCCATTTAAGATTTTAATATTTGTTCTTGTTGATGGCTTTAACTTATTGGTATGGAATCTAGTTAAATCATTCAATTATACTTAACTTAATTCATAATTTTTGTACATATCAAATAATTTTAGTTATAATATAACCATTCTTTAACAAAGGTTTTTAATGGAAAAAATTCTAAATTCAACATGGCATATAGCTAAAATACAAAGACATGCAGTACAAAAATATTTTTCATTGCGTAATATGTTTATAACTTTTTTATGTATTAATTTGTTTTTTTTATATCATGCAAACGCATATATGCCAAACAATAATGAGGAATTTAACTCAAATCAGCATCTAAATCTATCACAAGGTAGTTTTATTGCATGGTATCAACAATGTTTAAAGAAAAATTACAAGTCATGCGGGCTTGTTGGCAGGGCATATTATGAAGGATATGGCGTATTGCCAAATATGATGCAAGCACAAAAATATTTTAAAGCAGCATGTGAAAATGGTATTGTAGAATCATGCTTATATCTTAGTAATTTTAAGCAAAGTGGCGATATAAAATACAATGATTTTTTATACGAGCAAGCTTGTGCATTGGGGCATAATGAGTCTTGTAATAAAGCTAAAAATATGCTTATAGAATCTATAAACGAGGATTCAAGTGTGGAAAAAAGGCGATTTGTGTATGAATCGTTGCAAAAAATTTGTAAAACTCAAGGAGAGAGCGGATGCAATGTTGCACAAGAATTTGCTAACAAATTCATGAATTTAGATGAAACAATATCAATTGCCATATTTAAAAATAAACTAGAGCAGTGCAAAAATGCACAAAACGAATATAGCGATGATTTGTATAGTTGCGGTGAGGTTGGCATTATGTATGCCAACGGTATAGGAATACAACAGAATAAAGAAGAGGCTAAAAGATATTTTCATATATCATGTTTTAAACATAAAGAATTTTGTCGCTATGAAATTCTTGACTCTATTTTAAATTAAGGGAGATTATATGAAATACATCTACACATTTATATTTGTTTTTTGTTCATTTTTGTATGGTTATGATGAATCTATGGTGGATAAATGTAACAACAGTTTCATCCCCTCGTGTCTTTCTTTATTAAAACAAGCAAATAAAAATAATGATTCTAAAAATATTAGTTTATATAAAACAAAAATACTTGATGCTATGGATACTGCATGCAAAAAAGATTATCATACATGCTTTGTTTTATCTCGCATGTATGAACCTAATGCAAATAATAAATTATTTCAAGATATACAAAAAGATGAAATGAGTGGTAAAATCATAGGAAAGCCTGCATTAACACTAAAAAAAGATAAACTAGATTCCATGTATGTGGATGAAAACGAAATTATCAATATCATAAAAGTAGCAAAAGACGCCAGTAAAGCTACAAAATATCAAGAGAAGACAATTTCACTACTAGAAACTGCATGTTACAATACAGATCCTCAAGCTTGTTTATTGGCTAATTACTTTTATAAATATGGTGTTGGAGTCGCAAAAAATGCACCAAAATCAGAAAGACTAGTTGAGTTGGGGTTAGAATTTATATCACGAGAATGTATGCTTAATGGTGGAGACATATGTCAAGTTATAGATAAGTATCCACAATATAGAGAATATGTTAAAAATAATGCAGGAAAGCTTGAACGCAAATGTAGTGATGAAGATGACTGGGTGTCTTGCTATCAAGCAAGCTTACATTATACGCAGGATTTCTATATAAATCCAAAAGCAGAATACACAACACAAAATGATTATATGGATTTTATTAAATCTGCAAGATTATTACAAAAAGCTTGCAAAATTGACAATAAAACATGTAAGGACACAATATTCAAATTCAAAAATGCAAAAGAATGTATTGAGGATAATAACACAAAAGCATGTGCAAATACGCAAAATTCTCGCGTAGAGTTTTTGGCACTAGCTTGTAATGGCGGTGATTTAAAAAGTTGTTATGATATGCGTCATGTGCCTACATTTAAAGATTCAAAAAGATATATAAAACTACTTCAAAGAGTTTGCAGGGGTGGTATCATAGAATCTTGTGTAGAATTATCAAATGTATATAAAGAGGGAAAAATCGTTCCCAAAAATAGTGAAAAAGCTTTAAATTTTATACAAAGGGCATGTGCGTGGAGCATGAAATCAAACACTAAGGGAGATTATTGTTATCATGCTGGTATTGGTTATGAAAATGGGGAGTTCGCTAAACAAGATCTAGAAAAATCAATTGAGGCATATAAATTTGCTTGTGAAATATCAGATGATAATGCAGGTGCATGTGAAAGACTAGGCTTATTATATGAAACATATAAACAGAATATGCAATACGCATTAGAATGGTATCAAAAAGCTTGTAACAAAAGTATTAATTCCACTATTGGTTGTATGAAGGTGGCACAAAATTACTATGATGGCAAAATATTGGAATTTAATCCAGAAAAATCTATAAAAATATATGAAGATTTATTAAGAAATAAAGAAAATGGTGAAATATACTATAATCTAGCACATATATATTCTAACCGCCCGAATAAGCAACAAGAAAATATGGTTGATATACCATACACGGATTATTCCAAGGCTATTGGTTATTACAATAAGGCATGCAAACTTGGTATTAATAAGGCATGCGATATAAATATATTATTTCCAAACTTTAAACAAGAATGTAAATCTGGCAATTTATATTCATGCTATGAGCTTGCGTCTATATTAGAATTATCACAAAACAATTCCAATTATAAAAAATATAGAAAAAACTTTCATATACAAGATATTATAGATGAATCCATAGGTAAAGATAACAAGCCAAAGTCCGCAAAAGAAACAGAGCAAATTGCGATTTCAAATCTTTACTTACAAGCTTGTAAGGGCAATATAAAGCAGGCATGTGCAAAAATATATAGCAATAAAAAATACATGAATGATATTACATTTCAAGAATCCATATGTTTTAATCTCAAAAAAGATTTAGATGTTAAACAAACTTGTATCAATTTTGCAAACAATGCGATGCAACAAGGTAAATATAGAGATGCGATAAGAGCCATAGAAGATTACAAAGATGAAAAGTCAAAATACATATTAGAAATATTAACCAAAGCATACTTCTATAATAAAGATTATAAGAATGTATTAGATATATACAAATTTATATATAAAAACAATATCCCAAATGACTATTATTATCTAGCACAAATGTATGAATATGGATTAGGTGTGAAACAGGACTATAACATAGCACAAAATATTTATAAAATATCAAATACACCTAATTCTTATTTGGGATTAGCAAAAATGTATGAACATGGTATTGGAGTTACAAAAAGTGCTTTCAGTGCAAAAGAATTTTATGCTTTAGCATGCCCTTTAGAATCTAAGAATAAAGACGAAATATCAAGTGAGGCGTGTGTAGCAAATGGTAAATTATATGATTCTGAGGGAAACTTTCAAACTGCACAAAAATACTATTATAAAGCATGTGAGATTGGATACAACGGGGATATGATATCTTGTGATAATACCAAATAGATACCAGCTAGTGAAAAATAAGCTTAAAGTCTTATAATCTTACTAAGTGAAATTCATTTAAGGTTTGTGTGACCAAACCTGCCTACAATGATTTGTTATCAAACCAATCAATACGCCTGCTTGAAATGGTAATTAAATAATGGTATAATACGAGACTATACTACTTTTTGGAGTCTACAAATGTCAAAAGATTTAATAATTAAAATAGATTATGGTGGGTTAGGGGATCATTTGTTTTTTAGCCATATCCCACGAATTGCAAAATTAAATTGCAATGCGAAACATGAAGCTGATATGGGGGGGTATGATAAAGTATATATTCATTCTTCTAGTCCTTTTAGACATAATGACTATAAAAGATTAATTTGGGAACAGAATCCGTATGTAGATGGATTTATAGATCAAGAACCCACAAAAAGAGATGAAATAGATGACTCAAATCTTGATGAATGTAATATCCTCGATAAGTTTATGTTGGCTTATGGTATCGACGATAAAAATAGGTTTCATGAACCAGAAATTCAATATAAACCAAAATTTAGAGAGGAATACAATAAAGTTATCTTTGACCCTAATTATATATCAAATAGTGGAGATGAATTTACCCTTTCAGATATTATAGATTACTTTTACAGAAACAATATTTATATTGATGCTGTCATGGCAGATTTGGGAGGCAAGCGTTGTTTTGATGAAAATGTAAGAGCAGATTTTATAAAAACTAAAAACCTAGAAGATTTTTGTGATTTGATCTACTCTGCCAAAGCATTGTATTGTTTTGCAACAGGAATAGCTACTCTAGCTGCAGCACTTGGAAAACCAGTAAATGTATTTGTTGGTCCGAATGTTAATAATATGTTTTTACATTCTCCATTACACAATTATATACGAATGGAACATAACAATAAAATATGTAAAGTGTGGGAGAAAAAATTTTTTGCTTTTAGCATTAAATGTACATTAAGAATAAAAACTATTAATCGCATAGCTAAAAAGATTATTCCAACGCAATCTTGTAAAGCCTCATTTAAAAATGCATTTTTGCCAGACCATCTATATTTAATAAAGCCTCCTTTTATTGCACATGCATCTACAACAGAAATAGAGAAAATCATTATGATTGCACATGAAATATCTAATAAAGATAATAAAACTACAGAAAACAAAAAGTTCTCTGATAAGAGTGGGGGGGGGGGGGAAAAAAAACACATATTTGAATTTGGCTCAAGATATGGAGAAGATAGTACAGAATTTGCCAAGATTCTGTATAAAATGGGTATAGATTCTCATATTTGGAGTTTTGAATGCAATGAAAATACGCTTCCTAGGTGTAGAGCTGCGGTCTCAAAATATCCAAATATAACATTAACTGAATCTGCTATATCACAAAGCAATGATTTTATAAGTTTTTATAAGATAAACGCGAAAAAAACAAAAACAACTCATAGTGATGGAAATCAAGGGGCTAGTTCAACGCTTAAAGTTTCCGGTAAATATCCAATTGAGCAGTATGTTCAAGACGAAGTACGCGTTAAATCAATTCGTCTTGATACATTTATGAAAAATAATAATATTAATAAAATCGATATATTATGGATGGATATACAGGGTGGAGAACTTGAGGCGTTGAAAAGTCTTGGTGACAGAATCTATGATGTAAAATTGATTTATACTGAGGTAGAATTTATGGAAATGTATGAAAATCAGCCACTATTTAATGATATAAATGGTTATCTTGTGGATAAAAATTTTGTTTTTATAGGCTTTGTTGATAAAAATGAATTCTTTGCTAATGCAATTTTTATAAATAAAAAATATTACGATGAAAACATAAGAGCTTTTCTGAAAGAAAATGAGTTTAGCATGTGGATCACGAAATAATCATTAAATGATTATTATAAAATTAGTGTCATTATAGTAAGATATTGGATTTGTAATTTACAATATAATAGCTACTTTGACAAATCAAGATCTCATGTATATTAAGAGTTTTTTTATTAAAGTAAGTATAATTATAGCCCATAAACATAGTAAATATATTCAATAAATATAATATTATAAAAATTTTAAATATATTACATTAAGCATCATAACACTTATTCCACTCAATATTCCTTGCAATATAGAGCTTAGAATATATCCTAATACAATATTGGTTTGTAATTTATAGAATCTACCTATTAAACTAGGTTTATAAAAATCATAAATCCTTAACAATAAGCAACCTAAACATACTTGCATAACATAAATATGCCACGAATCAAATACAAATATGCAGGCACAAAATAAACTTGAAATAAACTGATATATTAAAAATTCACGATTCTTGTCTATATTCCTATCACATTGACTTGCATTTTTTATACTCTTATACACAAATGCAGATAAAAATATACTAATCATTAAAGATGTTTCTGTGTTATATAAAACAATGGGATATATAAGCAAAAAACCTAGTATATTTGCAATACATCTCTTTAGCCATACAGGTTTTATCCTGTTTAAAAAATATAGATTCCAAAAATCCATAATGATCCTTAAAATTTGTTCTAATTATATTGTTAAAGTTCAAACAAACTATTTTCAGCCATTCATTATTTGCAATATCAAACATTCATAAATTTATCGATATGGTTTAATATCTTAGCTAATATTTGATATACCTCAATATTTTACATATATATTTGGCAAATATCAAAAAATTAATATTTTTTGAAACCTAATATTATTATAACATTAAAAATAAATACAAATAAACATTACACATTAAATATATTAAATTTCTAATTAAATACATGAAATATCATAGTTTTACAAATTAATTTGATTTTTTGTAGTTGATATAATATATAGTGATAGAAGTTGTATAGTTTTTAACTATAATACATATTTATATATTATAATAATTATTAATGATAATATTATAATATTGGGAGTTTATATGAAAATTAACAAAAAGCATTGGATGAAAATACATACATATTTGAGCCTGTTTTTTTTACCTGTTGCTATTATATATGCACTTACAGGGGCATTATATATATTCAATGTAAGAGAAAATGCACTTGCAAATATATATACATATAAGATGGATTTTAAACCAAATGAAGGCGAAGAGGCACGAGTTATTATAGATTTACTGCAAAAATATAATCATGCCATACCAAGTAATACGGAAGTTAGAATTTCATCAGATAATGTAATGATGGGCAATATGAAATATAGAGCTGAAATAGTAAAAGAAAAAAATGGTGAATATATATTTAGAGTTACTAATAGAAGTCTTTATGGCGTCTTATTACTTATGCATAAATCAAAAGGCAAGTACTATTTTGATATTATAGCTGTATCTTTCTCTATCTCGTTAATGATATTTTATCTATCTGGATTAATAGCAACTTCATTTGCTAAGAAAAATCGTAAAACAGCGTTTAGTATATTGCTATCTGGATTTATTATAACAAGCTTAGCGGTGTATTTTAGTATTTGATATTATTTAATATACAATGTAAAATATCTTAATATAAAGGATATAAAGGCAACTTTGGTTACTAGACTATGGCATTGTATATCAAATAGTTCTATTACTATACAAAAATCTAAATGTTCTCAGTCGTTACAACAATGTTGCTACACATATAAAATATTTAATTTTATAGCTTTGATTTTATTTTTATAATATAGGATTCTAACTTTTTATCATCTATGTATATAGAATCTTTTTTAATATCTTTTTGCGTTATTACAAATAGTTTTAGTTTTGCCTTTTGGCATATCATCTGCTTTGTTAAATCATTTTTCTTTACCCTTTCTTGTATTTCTTGCGTGTCTCCATAATGCTTACCCCCATGATACTCTACTATAGCAATAGGCGTATTTTTATATCTATTATCTTTGGAAGTGATTAAAAAATCACAATAAAAATCACTAAAACTACGCCATGCGTTTGTATTTTCTTCACCTTTTAGAAATGCCTTGAAAGAAACTTGCGGATTAATATTATATGAATCCTTAAGTATTCTTATTAAAGCATAATATATTTTATTTTCCTCTTCATTCATAATACTTTTTTTGCATATGTCGCCATCACATATATCTTCTAATCTTTGTAATGCTCTATCCTTTGTTATATTTTGTATACCACCTTTATTCTCCTCATCTAGTCTTTGTTTCTCTTGATAATATTCCCTTGCTTTTTTTGACTTTCTTTTGTAATGCCATATAAGAATTTTTTTTGTAAAAAAATACACGATAAAACCCACAAATGTACTAATAATGCTAGTTTCTATAAAACTAAACTGCATTGACAAAATATTATTCATTTATTTTTATGCCAAAAGTTTAGAATCTAGTTCCCATTGTAAATTCAAAGAAACTAGGATAGTTTGTAAGATAGCCACCACTTGCACGAATATCATTAGCTGTGCCATAGCTAAATATCTTATTAGGTCCTATGCCACCCGGATCTGTTGGTCCATACCAAACCATTGGGAATACAAGCACAATAGGTCCCATAGGAGACACCCACTCTATAGCAAAACCTGCTGCACCTCTTTGCAATATGCTTGTTACTCCAGCTGATGTACCATATTGTTTGAAATTAGCTTGTCCGCTAAGCCCATGATATGTAAGGATACCATAATCTACATAGAAAGAAACACGCATTTTTGCATTAGGTATCAAACCATAGCTTAACTCAAATGAATTAGTAAGGATTCCATCGCCACCAACACGCAATCCATCTATATCAAGCGGTGTAACAGAATAGCTTGAATATCCTCTAATAGTGCCTACACCACCCATATAAAATGTATCGTTAAGTGGCAAGAAATGGTTTTGATTATAGCGGAACAAATAACCACCTTGTGCCTTATATCTAGCAATAAAATCAAGTTTCATGTACTTACTTAAATCAAAATAAAAACCTGTTTTTGCATATAATTTCGTATAATACACATCACCACCAATACCTGCTAGATTCAAAGATAGGGTAGTTGAGTTACCATTTTTAGGAAAATAATAGTCATCTGTGTTATCAAATACTAAACTAGGTGTGATAGAGCTTTTAATAGGTGCATTATTCCAACCTGTATAACTTCTATCCCATAAACCTTGTGTGCGGTATTTTATAAATTCTTTATCTTTATCTGAACTGCAATTATTGGGATTGGTAGTAGCATCGCATTCTTGACCTGCCCCACCATTACCTTTATAGTTTGGGTTTGGTATTCTGTAATCAATATTCCCTGTATCATAATACTTTTGATATTGTGGTTGTGCCTCACCTGTGTATAGATTAAAGAAACCAAATGTATCAGTCTTATTGATATCATATCCTAGATTAAACCTCAATGTAGGTGTAAGCAATCGTCCAACAGTAAATCCACCACCAACGCTTTGTTGCGTATAAACATAATTTAGATAGCGACTATAATAAATATTTAGTGATAAACTCCATTTAGAATCTAAGATTCTAGGATTAGTTAAACTAAGATTAAATGCTTGTTGTGTAGCAGTAAAAAAATTATTTCCCGGACGATAGTAAGAAAAATCACCACCAAAGCTAACATTAGCATATAAACTAGCACCAAATCCGCTACCAAATAAATTTCTCTCATTAACACTACCATTTACCATTAAACCATAAAAGCTACCATAACCAATACCAAAAGTTAGCTCTCCTGTGCGTCCCTCTGTAACATTGACGACTAAATCCATAGAATCATCACTAATACGCTTTTCATCAATACGAACATTTTCAAAATAACCAATTCTTTTTAATGCTATTTCGCTACTTTGAATCTTGCCTAATGAATAAATATCGCCCGGTGCAATCAGAATCTCTCTTCTTATGATTCTATCACCTGTGCGAGTATTGCCCGTTATTAATACATCATTTATATGTACTTTCTTACCAAAGTCTATATAATATATAACCTTAACTTCATTTGTTTGTGTATCCTTTTTTAGATCTGGATTCACAGCAACAAAGGCATAGCCCAAATCCGCTACTTTCAGTTTAATTGCTTGTGTGTCATCTCTAACTTTTTGTATATCAAATATTTCTTGAATCTTTATATTTAAATCTTTCTTTAACTTTTCATCACTTATTTCATCTCTATGTGAATCATCAATTACAAATTCTATACCGCTTACTTTATATTGCTCTCCCTCTTTTACATTGTAGTATAATTGTGCTTTATGATTTGTCATATTTACAGATAATAAAGGATTTGATACATGTGCATCTAAAAAACCATTACGCATATAAGAATCTTGTATCCTTAATGGATCAAGCTCTATTTCACTTAGCATTAATTTACCTGCATTTAAACCGGGTATCCAACCCATAAAATCTCGTTGTTTATTTGCACTTAAAGATTCTATCTTTCTCTTGCTAAGCTTAGTTGCACCCTCATAATAACTCTTTTCTATATGTATAGTATCCCCACGATTTACATTTAATATTACTGATACCGCTTTGCCATCATTTAATTTAGTTACTTCTGGTTCTATTACACTACCATAATAACCCTTGTATTCAAGCATTTGTTTTAAAGATTCAACGGCTCTTTCTAACTTAATGTCATCATAGGTATCCCCCTTTTTAATACCTATTTGTCCATATATTGTATCCTTTTCGCTTTGTGTGCCATATCCTTTTAGTTCAACACTTGCAATTGCTGGTTTTTCTTTTACATAAAAATTTAATACACCATTATTAAAAGTTGCATATATATCACTAAAATATCCTTGATTATATAATGATAAAATCGCTTTATCAACCTTTTCATAATCTAAATTTTCACCATTTTTAATATTAATTAATTCTTTTGCTAAAGATTCCGACATATAGGTAATATTATTCACTTTTACTGATTGTATTATCTCTGCTTGTAAAACAAAAATAAACATAAAAAACAATAATAAAAATCTCATGAAACTCCGTAATGATAAATTTAACAATAAAAAAGATAAAATTATATCACACTAAAAACAATATTAAAATCTATCCTTATAAAGCCTTAAAGAGTTTAATACAACACAAATAGAGCTTAAACTCATGAAAGCCGCCGCAAAAAGTGGTATGACAAAGCCAAATATAGCAAGCGGTATAGCTAAAACATTATATATCAAACTCATTATTAAATTTTCATGTATTCTCTTAAGTGTTTTGTGTGCAATTGCGAATGATTTTTTTAGTGTTTGTAGGTTATCATCAAGTATTATGATATCGCTATGTTGCAATGATATTTCACTACCATTACCCATAGCAATACCAACTTGAGCATATTTAAGTGCTAATGAATCATTCAACCCATCTCCAACCATAACGACTTTTTTATTGTCTTTTATTAGATTCTGTATATAATCTGCCTTTTGTAGCGGTGTTTGTGAAAAATAATACTCGTCTATATTCAATTTATTAGCTACATCTTTTACAACACTTTCTCTATCTCCACTAAGCATAATAACTTGTTTATTATGTTTTTTTAAAAATAACATTAAATCTATAGCATTATCTTTTATATAATCTTGCAAGTAAAAAATATATGCCATTTTGTAATCATTTTTCGATTCGATACAATCCTTACACGCTATATAAAAATGTGTATATAAATCTCTATCATTCATATTAGAATTATCAAATATAATATTTTTTTCTTGCATAAATGCTTCACTACCGCCTATAAATTCCATGTTATTAATACAAGTTTTAAAACCCTTTCCAGCTATTAATTCAAAATCAATATGCTTTGGTATGTCATGCAAACTAGTATTATCCATATTCATTAAAAATTGCATTATAGTATTAGATATTTTATGTGTATTATGTTGCAATATACATTTCAATATATCTACATCATGTTGAGTAACTATAGATTCTAAATTACTATTTGCTTGATTAATGTACATTATGGAATCTTGTTTGCAATTTGATTGATTGGAATCTATTGATTGAAAACCATGAATCTTTTGTATAGCAACTATTTTCATATCACCTTTTGTTAATGTGCCAGTTTTATCAAATACCACATGACTCGACTTTGCAAGAGATTCTAAAAATTTTGCCTTTGTGTAAATAATATGATTTTTAAAACCAACATTTAGACCAACAACACTAGCAATAGGTGTAGCAAGAGCTAATGCACAAGGACATGCAATAACAATAACAGATACAGCAATAAGCAAAGATGCCTCAAAGCCACTAGAATTGATAAAATAATAATAGCAAAAACTAAGAAATGCTATGCTTAATACAATCTTGCTGAATTTACCTGCTATCTTAAATGCACTCGTAGCAATCGGTGGAGTAGAGAACTCACTATCATTTAAAAGTCTAGCTAATTTACTAATACTAGAATCCTCAAATGCCTTTTGTGCTTTGTATATTATAGGCTTTTCTAACACAAGGCTACCAGCGCTTAACTCATCATTAATCTTTTTTGTAATGCTAAGACTCTCACCGCTAATATTTGAATAATCTAATATGCCAAATTCACTATATAAGATTCCATCGCAAGCAACCATTTCGCCGGGCAAAACTAATAATTTATCACCAATTTTAATATCATGCACAGATATAATTTTACCATTTTCTAATCTTGCCTCAAGCGGTAATATTGCATTTAATTTATCAAGATTATCATTTGCACTCTTTTGACTTAAAGATTCTAAAAATTTTGCACTCAATACAAATAATATAATCATACAAACTGATTCAAAGTATGTATGCCCGCTATTACTAAGCCACGCATAAATAGAGTAACAATATACAAGGGTAGTTCCCGTTATAACCAACATCTCCATGCCAATAACGCCATTTTTTAAACCCTTATACGCACGGATATAAAAATCACTAGCACAAAAAAATAAAACAGGTGTTGCAAGTATAAAACTTGCTAGATTTAAAATATTACTAGATACAGAATCTATGCCCATAAAAAATCCGCTATATTGCCCAACATTTACCCACATAATATTCATAGTGCAAAACACTGCAACTACTAATTTTACATAATAAATTCTATTTCGTTTTACATCTTTGCTTTCTTTATCTTTTGGATCATATACAATTGCTTTATATCCTATCCTTGCAATTTGATTGTATATTTCTTTAAAACTTATTAATTTATCATCAAATATTATTTTTGCCTTATGCGTTGTATAATTTATCTTTACTTCTTGCACGCCATTTAATCTTGATAGAATTTGTTCGTTTAACCATACACACGCCGCACATACAACGCCATCTATAGTAAAATATACTTCCTTATATCCATTATTATCTTTGATATATTTTTGCATAAAATTTATAGAATCAACATTAATAATTTGTTTGGTATCTTGCATATTTTTTGTTTGCAATACATTATCACCAAGTTTTTGATAAAAAGATTCTAAATTACATTCTTTTAATAAACTATATGCTAATTCGCAACCATTGCAACAAAAATAAAGAGTTTCATTGGTTTCCTTATCAACAACCTCTTTTAATGTCTCTTTTGGATATTCTTGTTTGCAATGAGTGCATATAATATTCATAGCTAATCCTCTATAGAATCTAATCTTTAAATATCATATCAAATCTAGCAATGAAAAAATAAAGCATACAAACATATAAAGCTAAATCAAGACATTTTATCTTTTAGCCAAGTTTTCACTTTATCAAAACATTCATCAATAAAGCCTTTATATGGCTTACTAGTATCTCCAAAACTCTCTTGTAGCTTTAATACAAGGTTTTGTTGCTCCTCTGTTAATTGCTTTGGATACTCAACACTTATTTGTGCTATAAGCCTGCCTTTTCTACCGCTGTTAATATCTGGCACACCTTCATTTTGGAATATAAATTGATGTCCATGTTTTGTATTTGGTGGAATGTTTAACTCTACTTGCCCATTTAATGTTGGAATCTGTAATTTACCACCAAGCACAATAGTAGTAAAGAATACGGGGACTTCCATATATAGATCATTGCCATGTCTAATAAAATGTTCATCCTCTGCAACAGCAACTTTCAAATATAAATCGCCTCTAACACCTTGTTTTACCTCATTACCCTTACCACGATATACAAGTTGATTCCCATTATCTACACCTGCTTTTACATCAACTTCGATTATTTCCTCAACAAGCTCATAGCAACTTCCTTTGCATGAACTACACTTTTCTACAACTATTTTACCGGTACCAGAACATTTGGGGCAAGCAACCTGCATTTGTATGATAGATTGTTGAACTACAATTCTACCTCGTCCATTACATTGAGTACAATCTTGCATTTTTCCATCTTTAGCACCTGTTGCATTACACACTTTGCAATAACTTTTATACTTAGTCTTTAATGTTTTTTTGCAACCAAAAACAGATTCTTTAAAGCTTAAATTAAGTCGTAAAGCATAATCTAAATCAAATGCGTAATATTCTTGCTTGCTACTTTGAGAAGTACCAAAAAAATCGCTAAAAATATCCCCAAACAAATCACTAAAACCACCACTTGAACGAGAAAATCCTTGTGATTGCAATCCTTCTTTACCATATCTATCATAAATTGATCGTTTTTCATTATCGCTTAAAACCTCATAGGCTTCATTTATTAATTTAAAGCTTTCTTCAGCCTCCTTATTATCAGGGTTTCTATCTGGATGATATTTTAAAGCAAGTTTCCTAAAAGACTTTTTAATTGTGTCGCTATCTGCATCTCTGCTAACTTCTAAGATCTCATAATAATCCATATTAAATGTAGGCAAGGTTGATACTCCCTTTTTGATATTTAAACAAGATTGAAATTATACTAAAAAAAGATAACTTTACTAAAAATTCTATATTTTTTGTTAGAATGCTAGCCATGAAAAATTATCAAAATAACTTATTTACATTCAATGCTCTTGTTAGTGCTCTAGAAAAGTTACCAACTATTGGCAAGAAAAGCGCTAGAAAAATGGCTTACACATTAGCGGTAGATAATGCTCCATTGGGCTTGCAAATATCACAAGCAATACATGACTGCATAGTAGAAATACAAAAATGCAGTGTTTGTGGGGCACTTAGTAGCGGTGAAACATGCCTTATATGTCTAGATTCAATGCGTAAGAATGGAACTTTATGTATTGTATCTAATCCAAGGGATGTTTTTTTAATAGAAGAGCTTGGAGAGTTTAGCGGTATTTATTGTGTTATAGAGGATTACCAAAACTACAATTTCAATGAACTTATACAAAGAATCACAAAAGAAGGAATACAAGAAATTATATTTGCTTTCACACCCTCACTCGAAAGCGATATGCTAGTTATGTTTATACAAGAAAAGCTATCTCATCTAGAACTACATTTTAGCAAAATAGCACAAGGTGTCCCATCAAATATAAGTTTAGATAATATAGATCATTTCTCATTAGCTCGTGCATTTAGTGCTAGAGTCAATACATAAATTTAAATTCATAATCCATTCCATACTAGTAAAATGTAACATTTTGTAATTATTTGTATATAAGATAAAGTCGTTGCACATTTCATTTTACAAAAATCTATAAAATATTTTAAAAAAACAAATATTTTATTTTATTTTATGAATTTTTATGCAATAATAATAGGATATTTTTATTAAGATTTTATAAGGAGATATTAATAATGGTAAGTAGTTTAAAGAAGTTTGCAAGATTTACAAGTATTGCCGTGATTGTTGGCGGTTCATTTGCTTCTGCTTTTGAATGTGGTTTTTGGGGACAAGAGTCTTTTGCTGATGGAAAAAAGATTGGTTGCAGTAGCGGAAGTAATGACCCGCAGAATAGATTTTTTACTCTTAGTGGAAGTGTAGGAAGCTTTACAAAAGCTGGTTTTAATAGCCAAGCTATAAATAGAGCTAGCGGTGCATATCCAACAGAAAGTTTCACAAGTGTTTTTGGTGAGCTTAATACTAAATTTAATCTTAATGTATTTATGAATAAAGAAATGTTCTCTAAGTTTGAAATTGGTTTAGGTGTTGCTGCTGCTGGACTTGCATGGGATAGCACAAAAAATGATGGTGGTGGTGCTACTGGAGGTAGTCTTGGTAATGGTAGTGGTTTAAACAATAACTATATAGGTGGTTATGATGATTTTACATATGCTAAAAATCGTCAAATCATGTTGCAAAATGCTTATATTGATCTACAAGCAAAAAATTATAACTTTAAAGCTGGTAGATATGAATCTGATATGGCTTATTATAGCGGATATACTCAAGGTTTCAATGTAGATTATCACTTCGGATATGGTGATACCAAAGTGCATACCGGCAATGAAATTAAACTCTGGTGGTTTAGTTCATTTGGTAGAGCATTTGCATATTCACAATGGTTTTTAGATTATTATTTTGTAAAAACTACTGGCAATGTTAGCTATGGTATCCACTCGTTTGGTGCGGATATTAACTATGGCGGTATTACAAAAACCGATGATGGTTATTTATATGGTGATTTATTGCTTGTGCGTCCGTTTATGTATTTCTATCCGGGATTATATGAAGCACCGGGTATGCAAGCTACTTATGAATATCAATTTGGTAATGGTTTAGGCTTTAAAGTAATAGGGCAAGGTTTTGCATTGCATGTGCATAAAGGATTTACA
>JARHYT010000004.1 GCA_029264775.1 Helicobacter sp.
CGGTATAAAGCTGTTTTACACCAAGCCTTAGGGCTTCCTCTTTTTTTAATTCATTTCTTGCAAACACACTTACTTCTGCCCCAAGATAAAGTGCATATTTTACCGCCATTACCCCAAGCCCGCCAAAAATTTATGCGACAAACAATATAAGATACCAAAATAGAGCTATATCCCCAACCATAATACGCCTTTATCACATTTGCTTTTAACCATTTACTTTACTAAAAGATTCTGTAATTTTGTTTTCATATCATGCAAATAAACATGAACAAAATACTTTATATATTATTTTTTTGCTATAAATAATGTAAAATTCACCCACTTAAATAATATTTCTACATGCTTAAAACCACTTTTATATAACATTTTGCAATTTTCATCAACACTATAGGGTACAAGGACATTTTCTAATGCTTCACGCTTTTTATATATTTCATTTTGGGTATATCCTTGCTTTGTTTTGTAATCATAATAACATGCAATCATTTGAGTTTCAAACTCACAATCTTGACTAATCACTTTTTCGGCAAACAAAAAGATTCCGTTATCTTTTAATGAATTGTATATTTTTTGTATTATCTCTTCCCTTTGTAGCGGACGGACAAATTGCATAGTATAAAAAGATAAGAATATATCTGCTTTTTTAAAATCAATACTTAAAAAATCATTATGTATAAATTCTATGCTTGAATTCATGGCGCATGATTTTAATCTAGCTCTTTCAATCATGGCTAATGAATTATCTATGCCATACAATCTAGCTTTTATATTTTCTTTTTTAAGTGTATCATCAAGTAATAGCAACAAATTACCCGTTGAGCTACCAAGATCATAGATTATATTGCTATCTTTATGTGTGGTGCTTTTTATGTGTAACTTTTGCATAATAAAAAATATGGATAGCTTCATAACCTCATCATAAAATGGGATAGATCTCTCTATCATATCATCAAATACGCTTGCTACTAATTCGTTAAATTCAAATTTTGCGACATTATCCCGCAAGAATATATTATCTTTATTGTGTTCTTGCATTTAACTACTTTTAATGAATTTGCATGCTAATGCAATGCAAACTTCCATGTTGTTGTATTAGAGCCTCGCAATTAATGCCTATAATATTATAATTTGGCATCGCCTTTTTTAGAATCTGCATAGCTTCTAAGTCCGTTGGTTTATTATACATTGGAACTAGCAAAGTAGATTCGTTAATGAATAAAAAATTTACATAACTAGCGGGTAGATTTATATTGCCTTTTGTATCATCATTTGCAATGTATTCACAAAATGGTAAGGCTAGAAGTTTTAGTTTATATTCTCTTGCAATCATTTCTAATTCTCTTTCCATTGCATTAAGCTCACTAAAATGAGTGTTATTTAAATCATTGCATTTTATATATACTATAGTATCCTCATTGATAAATCTAGCAAGAGTATCTATGTGGCTGTCTGTATCATCACCAAGCAAAAAACCATGATTTAACCATAAAACTTTTGATATATTTAAATACGATTTCAATTTTTCCTCTATTTCTTTTTGATTCAAATGAGGATTTCTATTTTTTTCTAATAAACATTGTGTATTTGTGAGTAAAAGTCCTTTGCCATTAGTATCAATACTGCCACCTTCTAATACAATATCATAGGTGTTCATTTTCTCTAATATGCCTATCTTATGCAATTTTGAGTTGATTTGATTATCAAGGTTTGATGCATATTTCAATCCCCATCCATTAAATCCAAAATTAGCAAATGCTACATTATTGTTATTTTCGTGTGTTATAAATTTATCAAGTATTCCTAAATCATCATTTTTTGCCTTACCTCCTAGCATTGCATTTGTGATCTTTGAAATAACTTGCATATTGTCATTTTTTACAGAAATTGCAATAATATCTCTTGCCCACAAATCATTGCTTTCAATCTCTATTATTTTGCATGTATTTTTGTCATTTTCTACACTCTCAAGAAATTCTTGAATATGTTGTTTTGATTTAGCATCTTTTGGATTTACTATCAAATATACATCTTCTACTTTTAAAATTTCTGCTATTAAACTATCATAGCAATCTTGTACCTCTTCTAAACTAGAGCTAAAATCACAAAACATGTGAGGATATATTAACACAATAGCTTTTTGTTTTTCCCATTCAGCAAACATAATAACCTCCAAAATGTATAAAATATATATTTATTTGATACAATTATAACATTAAAAGTATAGTTTAAAGAGAACATATGAATATTTTAAGTATTGAATCAAGTTGTGATGATAGTGCTATAGCATACACAAATTTACATAACTTAGAATTATTGTGGCATAAAAAAATATCTCAAGAAAGCGCACACAAAATATATGGAGGAGTTGTGCCAGAGCTTGCGTCAAGATTGTTTGCAAATGACTTACCGCAACTTTTAAATACCTTTAAACAAGAATTTACTTTGAAAGATATTTCATATATAGCTGTTACAAATGAGCCCGGTTTATCAACTTCTTTATTAGAGGGCGTTATGATGGCTAAAGCTTTGGCACTATCATTGCAAATTCCTTTAATTGGGATAAATCATTTAAAAGGGCATATATATTCTTTATTTATCGAGAAAGATGAAGTATTTCCCTTAAGCGTCCTGTTGGTGTCAGGTGGGCATACTATGATACTTGAATGTTATAGTTATAATGATATGTATGTGGTATCTAATACGCTTGATGATAGTTTTGGTGAATGCTATGACAAAGCAGCTAAAATGCTAGGCTTTGGCTATCCCGGTGGTGCAGTTATTGATAATATAGCACAAATTGCACAAAGAGAGAATGTAGCAAAAGAAAAATTACCCATACCATTAGAGAATCAGAATACACTTAATTTTAGCTTCTCTGGCTTAAAAAATGCTTTTAGATTAAGCCTACAAAATAAGAAAGAATTAATAAGTATTATAGAGGAAGTAAATACAATAAGAATAAGATATATAGATGAAGTTAGCAAAAATGTTTCAGATATGGACTATATACAAGGTTCTAAGCTTAAAGATTTATTGCTTATCTTGCAAAATCATAATTATACGAAGTCTTTAGCATATGGATTACAAGATAGTGCAACAACTCATTTAACGCAAAAGTGCAAAAAATATCTAAAACAAAATACAGAAATAAAACATTTTGCTATTGTTGGTGGTGCGAGTGCTAATTCAATGTTAAGATCAAAGATTCAAGATTTATGCAATCAATTTAATAAAATACTTCTTGTAAGTGATTTGAAATATTGTAGCGATAATGCAGCTATGATTGGTAGGGCAGCTATCGGTAAAATTAAAACTAATTCTATATATAATGAGGTATTGAATCTGGATATTTCACCTAGAAACACGGAGTTAAAATATAGACTAATATCATAATTAAATTCTTGCTAAAGGATACTACATGCAAAACACACAGAAGTTTTTTAAACCAAGTCAAGGCAGTAATGGTGGTAATAGTGGAAACATAGAAACAATGAGAGTAGCAATATCTGGTATGAGTTGTATGTCATGTGTTAATGCAATAACACAAACATTAAAAAAGAAAGATTTTATTGTAAAGGCTGAGGTGTTTTTGCTAACGCATACAGCTGTTATAGAATTTGATTCAACAAAAACAAACAAAGATGAAATTTTATCTATAATAGAATCTATGGGTTATAAAGCACAATTGCAAACGCAAGTAAATATGTTTGTAAAAGGCAATCAATCACAAAACGCTAATGCAGTATTTACAAAAAATGCTAATGTAACACAAAGCACATTTAAACCAATAAATCAACAAAACAATACTGCTAAGATAGATGTAACAAATACACAAGATATTCAAAAACGAGATGATTCTAATACGAAAGAAGCTAAGGGCTTTTATACATATGTAATGTTTATAATAAATTATATAGAAAATACAATTTTAAATACCAAAAGGCGATTAATCCTTAGCGTGCTTTTAAGTATTATTATACTATACATTAGTATGGGTGGTATGATTATGCCATTACCAAGCTTTTTAAATGATTTTAGAATCAATGCTTCTTTACAGCTTTTAATAACGCTGTGTGTTATGCATTTTGGCAGGGCATTTTATATACGCGGGATAAAGGCTTTAATAAATTTATATCCAAACATGGATTCGCTTGTGGCACTTGGTAGTTTAGCGGGATTTTTTTATAGTTTATTTGTTATGATATATTCATTGATTCAAAATGATATGGGATCTTTGCATGATATTTATTTTGAAAGTGTTTGTGTGATTCTATGTTTTGTTATGGTTGGTAAATTCATTGAAGAAAATGCAAAAAATAAGGCTATGCAAAATGCAAAATCTCTATTACAAACAAGAACAGATATAGCTTATAGATTACAAACATTACATTCTAATCAAGCACAAGAAATTCCATTAGATTCAATAAATGTAGGCGATTATTTAAGGATACAGGCTAATAGTTATATACCAGTAGATGGTGTGTTAATATCACAAAAAGCAGATATTGATGAAAGTATGCTTAGTGGTGAAAGCTTGCCTATAACAAAGGGCATAAAAGACAAATTATATGCAGGAACATTAAATTTAGATACTTCTTTTATTATGCAGGCAACTAGCTCTACAAAAGATTCCACATTATCAAAAATACATGCGTTAATACAGCAATCTTATGAGAGCAAAGCAAACATAGCACAATTAGCAGATAAAATATCAGGTGTATTTGTGCCTGTTGTTTTAATGCTTGCCCTTTTTAGTTTTATATTTTGGTTTATTAAATCAGATATACAAACAGCTCTTACCTTTTTTGCTAGTACGCTTTTGATTTCATGTCCTTGTGCTTTAGGATTAGCTACACCTATGGCTATTTTATGTGCTAATTCTAGGGCAAACAAAATAGGTATATTTTTCAAAAATGCACGGAGCTTAGAGCAACTTCCAAAATGTGATTATATTGTGTTTGATAAAACCGGAACACTTACAAAAAGGGATTTTATACTACATTCTATAGTAGCATATGATGATAATGAGAAATTAACAGATCAAGAGGTTTTGCAGATTTTAGCATCTATAGAATCTACTAGCAATCATGTTATAGCACAATCAATTTGCAAACACGCAAGCAATCTAAGTTTGTTTAATATATATGAAAGTGAGCATGTGGGGAATCTAGGCATAAAAGCTAAGATAGATTTTCTAAATAATCAAGAAACATTCGTAATAGGCAATAAAATACTTATGGAATCTATAGGGATAAATAATATATTAGAGCAAGATATAGGGATAAACATATATTTGGCACAATTAGATTCTAAAATAAATAGCTATATATTAAAAGCAAGAGTTGTATTAAGGGAGGAATTAAAAGAAGATTCTAAACTACTTTTTCAACATTTACAAGATAACAATATATCTTGCGAGATTATAAGCGGTGATAGTGAAGAAAATGTATCTACAATAGCTAAGGAATTAAATGTGCAGTATAGGGCACAATGTACACCTAAAGATAAATTGCAACATATAAAAAATTTACAATATAAAGGACATAAAGTAATTATGGTTGGTGATGGCATGAATGATTCTATAGCAATAGCACAAGCAAATGTATCTATTGTAATGTCAAGTGGCAGTAATATAAGTATTGAATATGGAGATGTAATATATTTTTCTAATAATCTATCAAAACTATGGGATTGCATTTCTCTTGGTAAAGCTACATTGTTAAATATCAAGCAGAATCTATTTTTTGCCTTTATGTATAATGTTATTTGTATCCCGATTGCTATGGGTGCTTTAAGTGGTTTTGGAATTATATTAAATCCTATGTTTGCTAGTCTTGCTATGAGTCTTAGCTCTATTAGCGTTGTAAGTAATGCTATGAGGCTAAGATAGATATTTATAATTAACATAATACATTAATAAAGATTTTTATTCATCTCTTTAATGTTAAGCAAGTGAAATACTGCAAATTATTTATCTTTAAATAATTCATAATTACATTAAAATCCAATTAGAATCCAACTGATTTAATATTAAAAATTATTTTATCCGCAGATATTGCAATAATGTTTTGTTGCTTAGATAAAGTATGCAATATTTAGAGAATGACAAATTAATTATACATTTTTTCAAAAAGTAACATTTGACAATAAACACCATATTTCATAATTAATTTTAGATATATAATGACTTATTGATTGGTTTATGTGAAAAATTTACATGTTTTTATGAATCTTCTATAGCATATTTAAACAATTTGAATATTTAAAATATAATAAATTTATATTATTTGACGACATTAAGTTTTAATTAAGTATTTTTTATATATATTAACATATATCTATTTTTAATGTAAGGAGTTTTTATGAGCGGCAAAAAAGCCATTAAAACAAATTTATTTGCTTCAAAAGCACCGCTAGAATGGGCTATTAGTGCAAATGGTGTTTTATATACCGCACAAATACCTATTGATGAAAAAGGACAGGTTGTTTCTGGAGGCATAAAGGAACAAACAGAACAAACATTTAAGAATCTAATTCATACATTAGAATCTGCTAATGCTAGTCTTGATGATGTTTTACAAGTGTTAATCTATGTAACTAAAAGGGAAGATTTAGCGGCAGTAAATGAAGTTTATGCTAAGTATTTCAAGTCGCCATATCCTAATCGTGCAGCAATGGTTGTTGCAGGACTCGCAAGAGAAGAGATGTTAGTTGAGTTTGTTGTTTATTCACAAGTTAAAAATTAAGGAGTTTTTATGTTAGATTATACAAAAGGTTTATATATTAATGGTTCTAAGCGCGAAGGTGTAAGTGTTGTTGCAAATATCAATCCTTCAGATGTTACACAAAATCTAGGAGATGTAGCACAAGCTAGTAAAGAGCAAACAATAGAGGCAATCAATGCAGCAAAAGATTCTCAAAAGGCTTGGGAGAATACGCCATTAGAACAAAGAGCAAGCATATTGCACAATATAGGTGATGAGTTAATTAAAAGATATGATGAAATAGGTGAAATAATATCGCTAGAGGAAGGAAAAACCAAAGGAGAGGGTAGGGGAGAAGCTTATCGCTCTGGACAATTTTTTCAATATTATGCCGCAGAAGTATTGCGACAAATGGGAGAAAATGCAAAATCTGTAAGAGATCTGGTAGATATAGAGGTTACAAGAGAGGCAGTTGGAGTTGTTGGAATCATATCTCCTTGGAATTTTCCTCTTGCTACTGCATCTTGGAAAATAGCTCCTGCATTATGCTATGGAAATTCTGTAGTTTGGAAACCTGCAAATCTTACTCCTGCGTCTGCTGTAATTTTAGCAGACATTATTGATAGGCAGGGATTACCAAAAGGTGTATTTAATCTTGTTTTAGGTAGCGGAAGAGAAGTAGGCGAGGTTTTAATTAACTCAAAAGATGTCAATGCTTTATCATTTACTGGTTCTGTAGAAACAGGGAGGAGAATAGCAGTAGCTACTGCGACTAATTTTACAAAATGTCAATTAGAGATGGGTAGTAAAAATGCTCTTGTAATTGCAGATGATGCAGATCTTAATATTGCTGTTGAATGTGCTGTTGCAGGGGCATTTTCCGGTACAGGACAAAAATGCACTGCTAGCTCAAGATTAATTATTACAGAAAAAGTTTATAATGAATTTATAGACAAACTTATTGCAAAAATGAAAACCTTAAAAGTTGGACATTGTCTTGAAGACGGCGTATTTATGGGACCTGTTGCGGATAAATCCCAATTTGAATCTAATTTTAAATGGATTCAAAAGGCAAAGGATTTAGGGGCTAAGCTAGCATTTGGTGGTGAAAAGCTAACATTGCAAAAAGATGGTTATTACATGTCGCCAACACTTTTTGTAGATACAAAAAATGAATGGGATATAAATCAAGAGGAAATTTTTGCACCTCTTGCTTGTGCAATTAAAGTAAAAGATTTAGATGAAGCTATTGCTAAGGTTAATGATACAAGATTTGGTTTGACTTCTGGAATCATAACAACAAGCTTAAAAAATGCAAGTATTTTTAAGAAGGAATCAAAGAGTGGTTGCGTTATGATAAATTTACCAACAGCTGGAACAGATTATCATGTGCCATTTGGTGGTAGAAAACAATCAAGTTTTGGACCAAGAGAGCAAGGTGCTTATGCAAAAGAGTTTTATACTATAGTAAAAACTACTTATGTAAAACCTTATTGAGGCTAAAACATGATTAATCAACAGATAATTATTGATGGTTTGCAATATTGTAAATGGGATAGACAATATTTTACATTTCTTAAGAATAGCAAAGTAGATTCAGTTCATGTTACACTTGTTTATCATGAGAATACAAGAGAAACTTTAAGTAGGTTTGCACAATGGGATAGATTGTTTGAAGTTAATTCAGATTTAATTATGTCTGTTATGTGTGCTGATGATATTTTAAAAGCAAAGGATCA
>JARHYT010000020.1 GCA_029264775.1 Helicobacter sp.
GTTCTCATCACTTTAGAATTAATGCTCAAGACAGATTAAAGTTGATTTGTGATAATGATACTTTCATTGAATATGATACAGAATTAGAACCAAATGATCCTTTATCGTTTGTTGATAAAAAAAGCTACACAAAAAGAATTGAAGAAAGTTTTGCAAAGACAAATAGAAAAAGTGCATTAATATCTGGTGAAGCCTTGATACATGGCAGGGAAGTCCAATTAGTTATATTTGATTTTTCTTTCATGGGTGGAAGTTTAGGTAGTGTTGAAGGTGAGAAAATCGTTCGTGCGATAAATAGAGCTATAGCAAAGAAAGAGGGGCTAATAATTGTTTCTACAAGTGGTGGTGCAAGAATGCAAGAATCTACTTATTCTCTCATGCAAATGGCTAAAACTTCTGCTGCGTTGGCAAAACTATCAGAATCAAGGTTGCCTTATATCTCTGTTTTAACAGATCCTACATTTGGTGGTGTATCAGCATCATTTGCTTTTTTGGGTGACTTAATTATTGCTGAGCCGGGTGCTATGATAGGGTTTGCTGGTGCTAGAGTTATAAAACAAACAATTGGAGCAGATTTACCAGAAGGATTCCAAACTGCTGAATTTTTACTAGAGCATGGATTAATAGATATGATTGTAGCAAGGAAAGATTTAAAAAAGACTCTAAGCGATGTTGTTTCTATGCTTGTGCCTTATGAAAATACATATTTATACAATTCATAAAAATGAAACTCTTACAGAAATGGTAAGTTATTATGCTAAGGCATGCAAAGGATTTGGGGTGGAGCTTGCAATACAGAATCTTTTTAATAAACATATACAATATGCACATAAGCAAGATTCTAATATGGCAAAAAAGAGCTATACAATTGCCTTTGAAAAATACCTTGATAAAAATAGCATATTGCTCGATTGTAATGGAAAATCATATGATTCAATTGGGTTTAGTGGCATGATTGATAAATATTTATGTGGAGGTGTATTAAAATTTTTTATTGCCGGTGCGTATGGTTTTGAGGATGGCATATTGGATAAATATCCAAAGATAAGCTTAAGCACATTGACTTTTAGTCATGAGATAGCAAAGATTGTTTTGCTAGAACAGATTTATCGTTCTTTGAGCATTATAAAAAAGCATCCATATCATAAAATTTAAAGGAGAGATAACATGTGTGATGAAGATTTATTGTCATTGAAATATACTTTGGAGAAGCGTTTGGATTACTTGGAGAATATGAGTTGGAACTTGCATAATAGTTTAAAGGAGATGTGTTCTTTAAAGCTAAATGAGCATGCAGATATAATCTCAAATCAATCTCAGTTAAGATTTGATGATTCCATGCTTGAACGCAATCAAAAAGAGATAGCAGAAATACAGCTGTCATTATCTAAGTTTAAAGACGGATTATATGGTATATGTGAAATGTGTGAAGATGAAATAGGTATTGAAAGGTTACAGGCAAAACCTCATGCAAGGTTTTGCATTGGTTGTCGTGAGATCTATGAAAAAAGTGAGAGTAAAAAGGAGAAAGTATGAAAATTAGATATTTTGTTATCTTTTCAATTGTTTATATTGCTATTATTGTGTCGTATGGATTTTATGTTACTACTGATAAATATACACTTACGAATACATTGTTATTTGAATTTAGTATTACATTACCCATTGCATTATGGTTATGTTTGCCTGCTATTGTGTTATTTATCATTGCATGGTTATTTTTATCTTTTGCTGCGTTATATCATAAATTTAAACTTGTATCTTTCAATAGAGATATGGATAAACTTGTATCACAAATTCAAGAGCAAATGCTGGGCAGTACCCCAAAAGACAGGGTGTTTTCTTTTAATCAATTTAAGGAACTATCAAAGATTATTAAAAGATCATATTTACTACCTAATTTGCAATCAGGTGTTTCAAATAATGAAAAGATAGATTCTATAATTACCTCTTTTATTGATATTCAAAATGGTTTGGAGCAACTAAAACTTAAAATTAGTCAGACACATCCCATGTATAACAAAAATATATTAAATGGTGTTAAAAGTGATGCACAAAAGGCGTTTGATATTCTAAAACAAAATTTAGAAACAGAAACAATTTGTGCTAAAATGTATAGTGATTTGGGTGCTAATGTAGTTTATGATAAAGCGTGGGATGTGATATTGGATAGTGGCAATGCAAAGGTATTACAAAAAGCTTTAAATCTAGATAATTTACATTTTACATTTTCTAGGATATTTAAATTAGTTGTGGTATGCTTAAGTGGTAAGGTAGAAATCTCAAAAGATTTGTTTATACATGCATGTAAATCAGTTACATTGAGTGAAAGAGAATATTTAAGACTGGTGATTGAAATATGTAAATCGCTTAATCAGAATAATATTAGTTTTTGGCTTAGTATATTTGAAACACTAAGTAAAGAGATTGAGGCTAGCGTTTTAGCATATTTTTATATATTACTTGAAGTTGGTAAAACCAAAGAAGCTATGGATTTAAAAGAGCAATATCCAAAAGATGACTTTTTGCCGATCTCTGCTTTCATTTCTTTGAAAGACAAGGGTTATCCTTTACTCGTTTTCTTCGATCCACTTTTGTATCGTGAAAATAAGTTAGATAATACTAAATTTAGCGAACATATTAAACAAATTGATTATATAAAACACTAGTCGCTTAATATAGAGATTGTTATAGAATTGATGGTATAGTATTAGATTCTATACTTGAGATTTTAGCTCCTTCTGGTTTGTCCAGTTTAATCTATCTTTAATTTAGGCTATATTCTGTTGTTTTTATATTTTTTGCTATATATTTTGTATTGATGAATTTTTATCTATCGATTAACATCAATTAATGGTATAAATTATTTTAGTCAATTGTTTTTATTAATATATGATTATAATGATAAAGTATATGCTAAATTTTACAAAATATCCTTGCATTGTTATTGTTTAAAATATGTAATTGTAATTGTAATGGTTACATATGGGCTTAATACATCAGCTAAAAAGATACACTATAGCCAATTTGAGAGATAAATTTATCAAGATTTTGTCTTGCTGCTTCTATGATAGCATTAGATCTATTATTGTATGTGGTGATGGGATTATTCAAAGAGGCTGCATAGTCATAATAGCCCGGATTTGAAAAACTAAATCTTTTACCTTTATATTCAAACTCAAATATTATATATACATAAACTCTGTAAAATGTTGCAAAACCTTGTGCATTCGTCCCTATCACACTATCTTGTATATTTTGTATATTTACTTTTAAAATAGAATCGGCTTCATCTTTATTAGAAACTCTTGAATGAAATCTAGAAATTATTGCTTCATTTACTGCATCTTTTATTCGTACCGATTCTTCTGTATTTTCCAAATTTATTTGTAGTTGCACATATACTTTGTCGCCAAGTGCCTTATTTGCATAATAAGACATTGGCATATATCCACATGATACAATATATACATGAGATGTAATAATAAGTATATAAAATATTCGTGATAAAGTATATTTTTTCATTCTATTTATTCTCATAAATCCAAAAACAAATCAAATTCACAAAGTAATTCAAGCTAGATAAGTTATATTTTAGTTTTTTCTATTTGTTTTTCTGTATGTTCTTACTAGCTTCTCTACGCAATCTTCCTGCTTCAAATCTCCTTTTTTCTTCATCTGTAATAGGAACTAGTTGTGGAACTTTAGTTGGTCTGCCATTATCATCTAATGCTACCATGGTAAAATATGAACTGTTACAATGTGTTACTGATTTTTGTGCTATATCTTCTGATACAACCTTAATACCAACTTCTACGCTTGTATATCCCGTATAGTTAATAGACGCCAAAAAATGAACTAAATTGCCAATTTTTATTGGACTTCTAAATAAAACCCTATCAACACTTAAGGTAACAACACCTACACCACAATATCTAGTGGCACATGTATAAGCCACCTGATCTAACATTTTTAATAGATCTCCACCATGCATAACTCCATTAAAATTTACATGTGTTGGAGTGGCTAGTATTGACATTGTTAATGTTTTGTTATCAAACACATAATCCATATTGTTCCTTTATAATTGTATAATTTCAAACGACATTATAATGTTATAATGTAATTTAATTTTTAACATTAAGGAATATTATGAAGATACTTTTCACAGGTGGCTGTGGTTATATCGGTTCTCATTGTGCGTTACATTTTCTTAATAATACTAATGCAGAGCTTATTATTGTTGATAACTTATCAACAGGTTTTTTAAAAAATTATGAGTATTTGAAAAGTCAATTTGAGGATAGAATAAGATTGGTGAGAGAAGATTTAGGTGAGTGTGAAGAGGTATTTAAACAATATAAAATAGATACTGTCTTACATTTTGGTGCATTTATTAGTGTGGCAGAATCTGTAAGCGATCCTGTGCTGTATTATACAAATAATACCTCAAAGACACTCAAACTTCTATCATATTGTGCTAAGTATAAGGTAAAGAATTTTATATTTTCAAGTACAGCAGCTGTGTATGGTGAGCCTGATGCAGATGAGATGCCAATCACAGAATCTTTTGTTCCAAGCCCTATTAATCCATATGGTTGGAGTAAGCTAATGGTGGAAACAATGTTAAAAGATATTGCAGAATCCAGTAAGATAAATTATATTATTTTGCGTTATTTTAATGTTGCTGGTGCAAACATGCAGAATAACTATGAAAGTGAAAGGGCATTGGGACAAAGAGCAAAAAATGCTACACATTTAATAAAAGTAGCGTGCGAGTGTGCGACAGGAAAGAGAGATGGTATGAGTATAAATGGGACAAATTATCATACAAAAGATGGGACTTGCATAAGGGATTATATCCATGTAGATGATTTGTCAATGGCACATATTGAGGCATTTCATTTATTGCAAAATGCATTAGGACCACTAGGGGAGGTATTTAATGTAGGGTATGGTATGGGATTTAGCGTTAAAGAGGTAATAGAATGTGTAAAAGATGTAAGTAAAAACAATTTTAAAGTATATACGACTGGTAGGAGGGCTGGTGATCCTGCAGTTTTAATTTCTGACAATACAAAGCTCTTAAAACACACGGCTTGGACACCACGATTTAATAACCTAAATACAATCATTGAGAGTGCATACAAATGGGAGCTTTTTTTGACTAAAATTAGTAAATAAAATTGTTATTTTGTTGTAAAAGATAATTCATTTTTATTAAAATATTAGAAACATCTTGTGCTAATTCTGCATTATCTCTTAATTTCTTAATAAGTTGTTTATTATTCATTATTTGTTCCTTTTGGTGTCATGTTTTTTGTGATTATATCACCACATGATAAATATTCCTCCCTCCATTCAAGTCTAGAACTACCCATAGGTCCTTGCTCTAAAGTATAGCGTCTTGTTTTCCAAGTACCATCAATTACCATTACATTAGTATTATATCTAGTTATTGGAGATTGATTGCTATAAAAAGCTGCTATTATTCTCAAACGAGAATTTATTTGTTTGCGTTTTGATAAAGCGTAATATTCAAACACTCCTTTTTTATAATCCACTCTATCTTCTGGAATTTTCCAAATTTTCTCATTTAGTTTTTCCCAATCTA
>JARHYT010000028.1 GCA_029264775.1 Helicobacter sp.
CCACATAGTTACAAATTCTAACTTATTTTTACCTGTTAATACTTCCTCCACGATTACATAGTGTCCATTTATTTGTTTTTTATATACAATGTTATTTCCATCAATCTCTCTTATATCGTGAGCTTTGATTATATCTTGGTAGTTTAAAATTTCATCTTTTGTAATAGGTATTTGATTGCGTGAAGTTTCTATTACTTCATTGCTATGCCTATTTAATGTATGTGCTATATGTTGTGCATCTATTTCTCTAGCTATTGCATAATTTCCTTTAAAATCAAACTCTTTTGCAAGTTTTTCTAACTCTTTCCCTTGCACTTTTGATACTATTAATTTATCGCTAGGTTTTGGATTACTCAAATCCCATGTATCAATAACTGCTTTTGTAATTATTTTTTATGCGTAATATAGTTTTGTTTATTTGTATGCAATTATAAAATTAGTTATTAAGGATATTAGCCTGCTAAATAATATGTTACAATATTTTATAAGTAAAAGTATAAATATATGCTATCCATAAAAACATGAGTTGGCAACAATATCTAAATAAAATTAAACATATGGCATTAAAGACAAAATTTATATCCTATTCCCCACACAGATTGTATGTATTTTGGTTCCTTAGCAGAATCTCCTAGCTTATTCCTTAAGTTTCTAATATGTGTATCGATACTTCTTAGTCCAGTATCATCATGTATAGCATTGATTGTATGTGCAATTCGATCTCTGCTTATTGGCTGTAACCTATTATCTATGAGAAAAATCAAAATATCAAATTCCGTATTTGTTAAATCAATATCTTGATTATTGAGCTTTACTATACGCCTTTTAGAATCAACATTAAGTGCACCGAACACCATTTCTTGGGTTTCCATGCGTCTTAATAGAGCCTTAATTCTAGCTATTAACTCTGCTATATCATATGGTTTTGTAATATAGTCATCAACCCCACATTCAAAGCTTTTAACTTTATCACTAATGTTATGAGAAATTGATGAAATAATGATTGGAATCTTTGTTGCGTCTCTGATTTGTTGGCATAACTCAAATCCATCTATTTTTGGAATTAATAGCTCAAGTATTACAAGATCAATATTTCCATGTAAAATTTCTTCCATTATTGTACTATGAGAGTTTGCAAGAGTAACACTAAAGCTTGCCTGACAAAGATTATCCTGCAAAAATTTTTGCATTTCTAAATCATTATCAATTACAAGAATCCTCGCCATATTAAACCTCTCCAAAGATTGCACACAAATACAGATAAAAAATATTACTCTTAAATTTTATAAATTATAAACCTAAGATAACAATAAATCGATATTATAGTATTTTACATTGTAAAAGTCTATAAAAAACACAAAGTTGAAAACATTTTGGGATTATTTAACACAAAACATAAGACTTATACATTGGAATCTAATTTCAATTATAACAATCTTGCAAATAAATAATGCAAGATTAGTAAAACCTATATCGCAACAATAAATTAAGAATCTTCAATCGGTATGAGGCGACTTTCCATGCTATTTTGAATTTCATAATCAGAAATTATTTCTCTAACTCTGTCTCCCTCAATAACCTCTTTTTCCAAAAGCTCTTGTGCCATAGCTTCAATAGCACCTCTATAATCCCGCAATGTTTGCTTTACATGTGCATAATGATCCTCAAGTTGGTTTTGTATATAGCTATCCATCTTTTGTGCAGTTTCATTGCTATACTCTCTAGTGCTGCTACCACCGCCAAGAAATCTATTCCTATTTGTGAAATCTTCCAAGACCATAAGACCGGATACATCTGTCATACCATAATATACTATCATATTCTTAAGTATTCCTGTAGCCCTCCTCAAATCATCTGATGCACCATTAGATATTTCTTCTAAAAATACTTCCTCTGCTCCTCTACCACCTAATAAGACATCGATTGTAGCTAACATTTCGTGCCTTTGCTCTAAATGCCTATTTTCCTCTGGCGTATGTAAAGTATATCCTAAAGCTCCCATTCCACGCGGGATAATAGACACCTTATTTACCCTATGAGCCCCTCTTGTTACTTCTCCCATCAACGCGTGCCCACTTTCATGATATGCAACAATTCTCTTTTCTTTTGGAGATAAACGACGAGATTTCTTTTCCAAACCTATCATAGTTCTTTCCATTGCTTCTTTGAAATGTTTATGAAAAACTTCTTTTTTATTTTCTCTACCTGCTAAGAGAGCGGCTTCGTTTATAATGTTTGCTAGATCTGCTCCTGCTAAGCCAGCGGTAAATTTTGCAATCTCATTCAAATCAACATCTTTATTAAGCTTGACGCCTTTGATATGAACTTTTAAAATCTCTATTCTCCCTTTAAAATCAGGTGCATCTACCAAGACCTGTCTATCAAACCTACCCGGTCTAAGAAGAGCTGGATCTAAAACCTCAGGTCTATTTGTGGCTGCTAATACAATTACTGGAGCATTACTGCCAAATCCATCCATTTCAGCTAAAAGTTGATTCAGTGTTTGTTCTCTTTCGTCGTTACCACCAACAACTGAACCTGCGGCACGACTCTTACCTATAGCATCAATCTCATCGATGAAAATTATACTAGGAGCCTCCTTTTTTGCCTTTTCAAACAAATCTCTAACGCGACTTGCACCAAGCCCTACAAACATTTCAATAAAACTACTACCACTCATAGAAAAGAATGGCACATTTGCCTCACCAGCAACAGCTTTTGCAAGTAGAGTCTTACCTGTCCCCGGAGGTCCAACCAATAAAACACCTTTTGGTATCTTAGCACCGACAGCCGCATATCTATCAGGGTACTTTAAAAAATCTACTACTTCTACAACTTCTTCTTTCGCTTCTTTGTTACCTGCCATATCATCAAATCTAACATTTGGGCGTTCAGCATTTATCAATTTGCTAGCATTACCTAGTCCAAACATACCTCCACTCATATTTCTTTGCATTCTGTTTGTAAGAAATATCCAAAGCCCCATTATAATGAATACTGGTAATAACCAGCCTATCATATCTGTAAAGAAATTTTGCTCACTAAAACCAGTGTAACTGACTTTATATTCATCAAGAAGTGGAACTAAAGTCGTATCTTGTACTTTTTTGGTCGTATAATATATGGTGGGATTTGAACTCCTGCTTATACCTTTTATCATTGTTTGCCCAATAGAAACACTTTGAATCTGCCCGCTTTTAATAAGCTGTTTAAATTCAGAATACTCTATTGTTTGGCTAGTACTACCACCTAGGCGACCAAACAAGCTAGAGTCGTCTGTTGAAAACATCTTAAATAAAATAATCCCAACTATACTTAAAATTACGAATATAAGTATAGGATTTTTTGTATTTGGCTGTCTGCCATTATTCATATCGTTATTTGCCATAGTTTCCTCTACCTTTAAAAAATTAAAACCACACAATTATATTATTTTTTGATAAACTTAAAACCCAACCATTCCCCATTTTGTTTTTTTTGTAACATTTCTAATTGAGAGAAACTAGTAATTATATTTTTTTCATGTTCCATTAAGATTCCAGAAAGCAATAAAATTCCATTAGATTCTAAGTGGTTAATAAAATGATTTCTTAATAGGATTATTACAGAAGATACTATATTTGCACAAATAAAATCGTATTTTAATGGTATATTTTTTTGAGTATTTAATGTATTTATGCTGCCATGCCAAATATGCTTGTAACTTAAACCATTAATCTTAAAGTTTGATTTACTTTGTTCGCAAGCATACATATCTGTATCACATGCAAATATTTTAGCACCAAGTTTAGCACCAACAAGAGATAATATTCCACTGCCACAACCAACATCAAGGAGTGTTTTGCCTTGTAATTCAAGACTACTAAGAAATTCTATGCACATGCTTGTTGTGGCATGATGCCCGCTACCAAAACTAAGCGATGGATCAATTATTATATTGCAATAATTTTCATTTTCTTTATACCAACTCGGACGAATATAAAAAAAGCATAAAACTGGTTTTATGCTTTTTTTATATTCTTCAACCCAATTTTTATTATTGCATAAAAAAATATTTGCATTTATAAAAATCTTATTGTTTGACATTTTATTTTTGCAAAAAAGTAATTGTCTATTCTTTAATAATAATAATTTCTTGTGTGAATTACGCAAAAATTTATGTGTTAGAGAACATTTTCTTGCTATTTTTATGTTTTTTAATATCTTTTTTTCATTATTTGAAAAGACTCTTTTTTTATTTTTTTTTATAAGCTCTCTTGTGATTGCATGTTCCATATTTTCTGTGTTTGTATTATCTAATAAAAATTTAGGAATATCAAAAACTTTTATATACTCTTCTTGTATATTAAAGGCATCTGCCACAAAATATATATTTTTTTGTATTTCGCTTAGTATATTTGCTATTTCATCATATTTTTTGTTTGTTCTCCATACAATATTTTTTCCATGCATTATTGTTTTATTTGGGTCAATTTTTTTCCCATTTATGGTATATCTTAAGATTTCTTTAGTATTATTATCATTCATATTCAAATTTTTCCTATAATTAATTTCTTATTATTATATTTGTATTGTAATAATTTTTAATAAATATATTACTATGTACAATAAATATGTATCTTCAATTAAATTTTATAATTTTGATTTAATTATGGGCTTAATATGCAATCAACAATTATTATCCACCGCAACAAAAATTATTATTTTGTTAAATATTTTGAGAAATACACGCAATTGTGGTTTTTATTTGCTATAATTCCCAACAGACTATATTATTTATGATAGTAGTTTTTGATTTTATAAGTATAAGGAGAATTACCATATGGATAAGGCAATTACAAAGCGTTTGGAAACATTGGATTCTATATTATTGAGATTAAGGGCTTCTATAAAGAAAAATGGCTTAAAAAATTCTAAGCAAAGAGAAGAGATCATTGGTGTTTTATATAAAAGTGGAACTCACTTGAGCCCAGAAGAAATAGCAAATCAACTAAGGATTAGAGATAAAAACACAAGTATATCTTCTGTTTATAGAATCTTAAGTTTTTTGGAAAAGGAGTGTTTCATTACTGCCTTAGAGGCAGATAAAACGGGCAAAAGATATGAGATAGCAGCTAAGGCACACCATGATCACATTATATGTCTTAATTGTGGAACTATTATTGAATTTGTGGATTCTGATATTGAGAGATTACAAATTGATATTGCAGAGAAATTTAGCACACAATTAATAAGTCATGATATGAGACTTTTTGTTATTTGCTCTAAATGTAAAGGTAAGGCAACAAGCAATTAATAATAATTACAATGCTAATTTAATGGTGTGATTTATTTTCATATTTATTGCATAAGCATTTTGTGTTTATCTTGATTTCAGAGTTATTGTTATGGATAAAGTTCTAAATAAACTAACTTTGTATTTATTAAAAAAGAGTGCTACAGAAAGATTAATTTTATTCATACTATTTTTGGTGAGTCTTATTGTAATCACAAGTTATATGGATGATGATAGCGAGTGGATGATTTTGCAAAAACAAAACTTTGAGCCAACACATACTAATGCAAATATAAAAAAGTTATTTGACTTTTATAACATTAAAACTAAATGCCTAAAAATCATTTGCACAAGTCAAGAAATAAAGCAAATAATAAAATTGCCAAAGAATGCAGTAAGTAATGTAGAGTCAAAAAGCGTTTATACGATTTATTTTGAATGCGATGATATATCTTGTTATGAATTTATAAGGGAACTAGAAAAACAACCAAAAGTTTTTATAAACAAGGCAGAAACATTCGATATAGCAATTTTGCATGATGATTCTGATTCTACGAATGATATACAAATTTATACAGAAGACAACAAAAACAACTCACAAACTAAATGGCGACAAACTATACTCATTAGTTTTGAAATTAACAATGGTAGTGCTAAATGAAAACAAAAATAGTGATATTCTCGCTATGCCTGCTTTTTATTGTCTCATATTTTATGTTATCAGACTTAAACATAAACAATCAACATGATATAGAAAATAAGATTGCATTTTTGACACAACAAAAAGAAATTATACAAAAAGATTTTGATACAATTCTGGAACTTATACAGAAACAAAACAAGTTAAAAAATGCTAAAATTCAAGATAGAACACATAATAGAGAAGATATAAAAATACATATACCAACATTGCATGCAATAGTTAATGAAATGGTATTGCTTGATAATAAATGGCTTAAAGTGTATGAAACAATACAGATTAACGATAATATATTTACAATCATAGAAATAACACATAATTGGGTTAAAATAAAAAATGAAGCAAATCAAGATATATTACAACTCGATATATTTCCCATATCAAAAAATATAACTTTTGAAAGCTATTGACATAAATTTTATATCAAAATGAATACATACATAATATTTAAATAATACTAAATATTTTACATTTGTCATACTAGTTAATATTGTCATGCAACTTTGTTTTTACTATACAGCATAACTTTTTGTCAAATTAAAGATCCATATTTGTATTTACAGCAAATAAGGATACTTTAAATCTAATGTCCCTAAATTTGTTAGAATCTTGTGTGAAATATGAAATAATCTTGCTGTTTTTGACTTGATACAATCAATAATTTGCTCAGCTTCTTTATAGTCTAGATGATTACTACTATCTTTTTTCATTTGAATTAGATTCTGTATTTAAGTATACCTCTGCATCAATATAACAAATATCAATATTTTTTGTCTTTAAAAACTCTAAACTTTCTTTTTTAATTTTAAAGTAGTCTGTAAGGTAGGCAATTTTTTCGTTTTTAGTTTCTATAAAATAACCAAATGTGGGCTTTGAATGCTGCAGAGGAATGGCAGTAATAGAAATTTCGTCAATGAGAATTTTTTCAAAAGGCTCTAGAGTTTTATATATGATAGACTTTTTATGTTTAAACAAATCGCTAAAACCTTCTTTGTCTTTCGGATGAAAACAAATAATTTTGTCTTGACTATAGCGAAGTTTTAAAATTCTTAAGCAATGATCTGCATGAAAATGTGTCAGAAAAATAGCTCTAATCTTGACTCCATCAAACAAATGACTACTTTCATCAATACCGCAGTCAATAAAAATAAAATCTTTAGAATCTAGCTGTAAAAATGCACTTGTGGATAAATTTTTTATCCCTTTTTTCCTATAACTTTCACAGGCACTGCATTTACAATTATGAATAGGATTAGTTCCACTATCGCTAGAGCCTAAAAAATGTAAAACTTTTGATGGGTTATTTTTTACTTCAAAGAAATTTTGCATTTTTTGATTTGAGGCATTATACTCTTCTTTGGGTATATCCTTAAAATTTTTACAAATTTCTTGTATCAAATTCGTAAAATCTTGAACAGAAGTTTCCAAATCTTTAGAATTATCAAATCGATACAAATTCTTTGCAATTATCACTTTGTTCGCACCCTGCAACCTTTTTCTATTTCACTTTTGCCTTCTCTATTTCTGCTGATTAGTCTTTGCTTTATTATTTCAAATGGAACAGAGATTTCAATCACACACATTGTCAAATTACTCCTCAAAATCTTTAATTACTTCTCTTGAAACATATCTGTAAAGCTATTGCAACACTCCTTTTCCATATCATAAATCTTATCACTTGGCGATTCCATGCTCTCTTTGTCGTAGAATATGCGTATCATACTAACACCATGTTGTTTTAAGCTATTTAACTTATCAATCACTTTTTGCCTATTTTCTTTATCTAATGAGGCAGTTGGCTCATCAAGCAATAGCAGTTTTGGATTTGCAACTAATACCTTAACAATTTGGCTTCTTTGTTGTTGCCCACTACTAAAAGTATCTGGATAGTCATCTATCTTGATATATTTTATTGATTAATCTATTATTTAGATTCTTTGGAATACTATCAAAAACTAGATTGCCATTATTAACATTAATAATCCTTTGACAATAGTTTTTCGAATCGTCTAAATGATGAAAATTAGCAATAACATTAACATTGTATGTATCATTAACCTTTTTTAAAATTTACATTACTTTTGTTGCACTTTTTATATCAAGTGTTGATCGTTGATATTGGTTCATCTGCTAGTATAATCTTTGGACTTCCCACCAATGCTTTAGCTATTGCTACCATTTGTTTTTGACCACCGCTTAATTCATCACACATTTTAAGTGAAGATTTCTATACATCTACTATTTCCATAAATTCTTTTACTTTTTTAATTTCTCTTTCTTTGTAATATTTAATAAATGTTCTAGGCACAGGTAGTTCCTTTAACATGCCACTAATCACATTGTCAAGCATGCTAAGTTTATCTACAAGACAGTAGCCCTTAAAAATAATTCCAATTTCTTGTATGATTTTTGCTAATTCCTTCTTTTTAAGTTTTTTCATATCGTGTTTTAAAGCATGAAAATGTCCATCAAAAACCTTGACACCACTAGCGATATTCATCAAAAGTGTGCTTTTACCTGCCCACTTGGTCCTATTATGCCGACAAATTCACTTTTTTACATGAAGATTAAAATTTTTTAAAATTTTCTCTTTGCGATAACCTAGTGCAAGGTTTTTCATGCTAATCATCTTTGATAGCCTTGCTTCTTTATTTGCAGTTAGTTATAGTTTTGGCATTTTGACTCATGAATGTAAAAATAATGTTTTGTTTTGTAAAAAGATTATAAAGCGGTGTTTGATTGACATATAACTATTATATGCTAAATAAACACAAACTCACATCGGCTCAATACATCCAAATATATTCATATTATTTTTATATAATTCAGACATTTAATTTAACATAAAAGGTGTATATATGATAGAAACATGTTTATTTCCTGCTGCTGGTTATGGCACTAGATTTTTGCCTGTTACAAAGGCGATGCCAAAGGAGATGCTACCTATACTAACAAAACCCTTAATACAATATGGGGTAGAGGAAGCCTTAAATGCAGGTTGCAGAACAATGGCAATTGTTACCGGTAGAGGCAAGAGAAGCATAGAAGATCATTTTGATATTAGCTATGAGTTAGAGCACCAAATTAAAGATACCTCAAAAGAGGATCTTTTACAAGAGATCAGAAACATTATGCGAACAGCAACTTTCAGTTATACAAGACAAAAAGAAATGAGAGGATTAGGTCATGCAATCTTAACAGGTGAAACTTTGGTTGGGAAGAATCCTTTTGCAGTTATTTTAGCAGATGACTTGTGTTATAGCGAGGGAGAAGGCGTTTTAACTCAAATGATGAGAATCTATGAAAAATATCGTTGCTCTGTTGTCGCAATAGAGGAAGTGGATTATAACGAAGTAAATAAGTATGGAATCATAAACGCAGATATAATAGAAGAAGGTGTCTATAAAGTAAATTCAATGATAGAAAAACCTAGCAGGGAAAATGCACCATCAAACCTTGCAATTATTGGAAGATATATCTTAACGCCAGATATTTTTAATATATTACGCATAACAAAACCCGGTATTAATGGAGAGTTACAAATTACAGATGCATTGTTGGAACAGGCAAAACTAGGGTGCGTTATTGGGTATAAATTTCAAGGAACTAGATATGATTGCGGTAGCTTAGATGGCTTTATCAAGGCTACAAATGCGTTTTATGAACGCTTGAAAAATAATAACGCTTAAGGATTGTTATGCAGATTCTAATCACTGGTGCTAGCTCTGGTTTTGGATATTATCTATCCCTGATTTATGCTAAAGAATGGGATAATTTAACATTGAATCTAATTGCAAGACGCAAGAATAAACTTGAGCTTTTAAAACGAGAAATAGATTCTTTAAACAAGAATATAAGAGTAAATCTTGGTATAGGTGATGTAAGGGATAAGGAATTTATAAAATCTTTCACACAACATATGGATATTGATATTCTTATAAATAATGCCGGGCTTGCAAAAGGCATGCAAAGTGCTGAAAACACATTATATGAGGATTGGGAAGAAATGATAGCAGTTAATATTGAATCATTAAGTTTCATAACACACTGCATACTACCAAAAATGGTTGAAAAAGGCAATGGACACATTATTAATATTGGTTCAATTGCTGGAACATATCCTTACCCGGGCGGTAATGTATATGGTGCAAGCAAGGCTTTTGTAAAACAATTTAGTAGAAATCTAAGAGCGGATTTATATGACAAAAACATAAGGATTAGCAATATTGAACCGGGTCTATGTGAGGGAAGTGATTTTTCGATTGTTCGCTTTTATGGTAATGAAGAACAAGCAAACTCTGTATATAAAAATACTAAACCTTTGCACGCAAAAGATATAGCACAAATAATATTTTGGGTGAGCAGTCAGCCACAACATATAAATATTAACTCTATTGAAATTATGCCAACTACCCAAGCGAGTGCTGGTCTAAAAGTGCATTATAACAATTCTAACTAGAAACGCACACGCATTATGTTTTATTGGCATATGCTGCCATATTTTTTACAAAATTTTATGCCAATTTTAAAATTGTTTATTATTTTGTGTTACAATTACAAACTCTACACCTAATTAGCTGGATCTTTAGCTCAGTTGGTTAGAGCGCTCGGCTCATAACCGAGTGGTCGTAGGTTCAAGTCCTACAAGATCCACCATGCTATTTTAATAGCTTTACACCCGTTTTTTAATTTCATTATCATTTTTTCATTTAGTTTTTTAAATATTTCTTTTAGTTTTATCAAATTTCGCTACAATTATTAACATTGTAAATTTGGAGGTTTTTATGAAAAATGTGAGTAATGCAGATTTTAATGAATCAATAAAAGAGGGTGTAGTAATTGTTAATGTTGGTGCTAGTTGGTGTCCTGATTGCAAACATATTGAACCAATAATGGAGGCATTAGCAAAGGATTATGAGTCTAAGATTAAGTTTCTTAAAGTTGATTTTAACAAAGATGAGCAGTTAAAGGATACTCTACAAATAAGAAGAATTCCTACATTGATTTTTTATAAAGATGGAAATGAGGTCGGAGAGCGTCTTATAGAGCCAAAAAGTCAAGTGGCTATTGAAGAGGTTATCAAAAAGATTTTAAATTAAATTCTACATAAGACATATGATATACATTAATTTTTGGCTATAATTCTAGTTTATTTGCATATGGAGATGAATAGTGAAACTTAGTGTGGTATCGTATTTGATTTTTTTTATATTGTCTATATGTGTATCTCTTAATGCCAAGGTTAGTGCTAGAGATATCTTAGAAAAAGACCTGATGGCTTGGATGGGCGATGTTCCTTATGATTGTGAAGGTAATGATAAGGTTGCTAGTTGCTCAGCAAGGAGTATAGATCTTGAGAATGGTATATCTCTCAATGATGTTAAAGTTAAGTATGTTTTGACAGGTGATAAAAGTTATAAAAGGGATATAATTTTCTCAGTCGGTTTGAAATCTATAGAATCTGATATAACTAATTTCATGGATGTGATTCCTAAAAGTGTAAGCTATAATGAATCGGGTAATTTACAAGGCGAGACATTAAGCATTAATCTAACATACAGTATATCATCAAAGGCATACAAATTAGATTCTACAGGCTCAATTGATGTCAAGTCTAAAACATTCACAAGCCAAGGTGCATTTGCGTCCCAACACATGTTAGATCTTAACAAGATGTTATCATCAAACCTAACTGATGAGACTTATCAAGTTAATCCAAAAGAATTTTTTATTGAATTAAATAGCTTTAAACTTGGGGAAAGAATATTTGAAATAGTTAAGAAACATGGGGAAATCACAACAAAAGAGCAGTATGATGCTACTATTAATGCTGGTGTTGCAATGATGATTTTAACCTTAGCAAATGAGAAATCAGTTTCACAAAGCTCTATAAATCAAATTAACAAGATAGGATTAGCCATAGCAGATGTACTAACTTCTAAAAAAAGTCGTGTATCTATAGCTCTCAAAAGAAAAAGTAAGACTATGTTAGAATTGTCTGATTCTGTGGATTTTTTACATAAAATCAAAGCAAATCCATTTTTCATATTAACATATCTTGATGACAATTATAATGTTTCATTATCATCAAGATAAATTTATATAATATGAATGCTACTGAAAAGAATAGTAATGCAAGATCAAAAGGTAGGCATTACGAACAAATAGCTTTAGAGTATCTAATTAGTTTAGATTTTGAGTTTATTGCTAGAAATTTCCATAGCAAATATGGCGAAATTGATTTGATTATGAAGAAAGATTCTGTACTGCATTTTGTGGAAGTAAAATCATCCTCCTATATGAATCCTTTATTAAATATAACTACCGAAAAAATTCAAAGATTAATTAAAACTATACATATTTTTTTAGAACACCAAAAAATATCATGTGATTTTTGCATTGATGCAATAAGCATATACAATGATAAAATTAATTTTATTGAAAATATAACTATTTCATTATAAGTCGGTTAATTTGTTTGCGTGCATTATGTATCTTGTTGAATACACTAAGGCATTATGATTATATGGCATTTGACATCTTGAGATATTTATTGCAATTTTGATATTGCTTTATAATAAATTTCTAGCTTATTGAAAATATAGGGCTAAGAAGTGTAGAAATAGCATAAAAATCTCATGCCAAGAACTACATATATGATATAAAAAGCACAACAACTAACGCTATCATTAATCCTAAGCACATAAAACAATTCTAAAATAAAAATCATAAACTCAAATTTTTCTTTTTTCATTAAGCTATTTTTGGAATCTTGGGCTTGTTTGGTTTCTCTTCTTTATATTTCTATTTCTCTAATAGCTCTTTAGATTCACTAGAATTGCATTTTAGCTTTATATATTTAGGATAGATTCTAAAATAGAATAGTCAGGATAATAGTTTCAAGAATCTAGAAATATTTATATAATTTGCGTAGATTTAGAATCTAAATAATATTTAAATCATTAGAATCTTGCAAATAATATTTCATTGGATTAACAATAAGAAAAGTATTTTTCATGCTCTTTGCTTGATTTTATTGTACCTGCAACTCTACCCACAAAATATATTTTAGAACATATTATATCCATGCCTTAGATTCTATAACTTTTAAATATATAGCTTAGTTATCTCTTATTTTTATTGCCTTGTTACGCAAGTTTGTATTCATTCTTACCCCCTTTATTAAACAGATGATATTATTGATGCTGATATTGCACATGACAAAATTATTAAAAGAATATAGATGCAAAGTTAGATTATGTTTGCTCCTAGTGGATGTGAAAGGTTTAAGCTTGTCGTGCTGTGAGTATGAAATAATTTATATTTTTTGTTATAATGTAATGAAATAACTAAGGAGATAAAATGTTCTATTATACATGTGAAGTATGTGGTGAGAAGTTTAACCTATTAACATTAGATTCTAGCGGTGAGAATGAATATTATGTTATGTGTAAATGTTCAAAATGTGGGACAAAATACAAGGCACCAAAAATAAATAAAAAGAAAATATATATACTTATGATACCACTTGGTGTTGCATGTATTCCTGAATATATCTTGTTGCGCAAGTATTTTGATCTAAATTCTTTCTTTAGTCAAGTAATAGTTATAGGTGTTTTTTATCTTGGTTGCGATTATCGTCATAAATCATGCTAAAAAACATAAATTTGAAAAGATAGATAATAATACAGGGAATATAAATGAGTAATAATTGCAAAATCTCCAACAAATTAAAATTTATATCATCAAGCTATATGAGATATAACACCAATGTAATATTTTAGATTTTATTTTCATACGCTATTGTGCTTGTTTTTTTAATGCCTTTATATAACTTCAAAGTCTTTGTAACTGTTGCAATTGCTTTACTCTAATATTTATAATTATACAAACTCAAAGATATATCAAATCTTATTTAACTAATATTATTAGACTCAATTAATGACTTTACAGAATCCAATATGTTATTTATATCAATTTCTTGTTTTTGCAATCCATCTCTCTTGATTAGTTCGACTACATTTTCATTCAATCTTTTACCGATTATTAAAGCATATTCAAAACCTATTAATTCAAAATCAGTAATTTTACTACCAAATCTTTCATTCCTATCATCTAATATAACCTCAATATCAAGAGATTGCAACTGCTTATATAAATTGGTAGCAAATTCCACTTCTTTTTCATTCTTCATGTTAGAAATTATAATATCAAATTTAAAAGGCGATACACAACCCCAAATACAACCTTTGTTATCAGATTTTTGCTCCAATATAGCAGATAATAATCTACTAACACCTATACCATAGCAACCCATAACAAAAGGCTTACTAGAACCATTAGAATCTAAAAACATAGATTCCATAGCTTTTGAGTATTTATCACCCAGCTTAAAAATATGTCCTACTTCAATGCCTTTACTATAATGCAAGATACCACCACATTTAATACATAAATCTCCTTCCTGCACTTCTATCAAATCATTATATACAATATCTTGAAATTCAGCAAGATTCACACCAACATAATGATACCCATCCTCATTAGCCCCACATATTAGATCTTCATTGTCTTTGAGCTCCAAATCAAAAATTATAAATCTTGAATCTATAACACTCTTAATATGTATTGGTCCTATTGATCCCTGTATTAGATTGTTGGATTGCAAAAACTCATTATCTGCTTCTAAAATATCAATAACTTCAGAATCTATCATCTTTACTGCATTAAGTGCCTTTGTATTTTCTAATGTATCACTTCCACGCACAAAAAATATTGCTATTTCCTCTGTTTCTTTAAATACAACCTTTCTTACCACAGCCTTTATTAGATAAAATGGATTTACATTAAAAAACCTACTTAATTCATCTATGGTTTTTACATTTGGTGTGGAAAATTTATGATACTGCCTAGTTGCCATTGGTGGTATATCATCACATTCCTTTGGTTGCCTCCTAGCTGCCTCTATATTTGAGGCATAATCACATTTTGTACAGGTTACAATAGTATCCTCACCGCACTGTGCTAATACCATAAATTCACGACTTCCGCTACCGCCAATAGCACCAGAATCAGCCTCTACTATACGAAAATCAAGCCCCAATCTTTTAAAGATTCTACTATATGTATCACGCATATTTAAAAATTCTTTGTCAAGGCATTCTATAGAATCATGAAAACTATATCCATCTTTCATTACAAATTCACGCCCACGCAAAAGCCCAAATCTAGGTCTTAACTCATCACGAAATTTCAAATGTATTTGATATAAGTGAATGGGAAGTTGCTTATAACTTTTAATGTAAGTTTTTGCAATTTCTGTAACGCATTCCTCGTGTGTTGGTCCAAGCACAAATTCAGCACCTTTTTTATCTCTAAATATCGCTAATTCACCATATTTTTCATACCTACCGCTTTTTTCCCATAAATTAGCAGGTGTTAAAAAACCCATAGTAACTTCATTAGCTCCAGCTTTATTCATTTCATCTTGCACAACCGATTTAATTTTATCCATTACGATCTTACCAAGTGGTAAAAAATTGTATATACCGCTACCTATTTGATGGATAAAACCGCCTCTTAATAAATATATATGACTTTTCAAAACTGCATCTTTTGGTACTTCTTTTAATGTTGGTGCAAATAATTTTGAGAATCTCATTTTATTTCCTTTTATGCATTATGAATTATATTGTCTATTATTATATCGTATAACTTATTTATTGTAGAAATGAATTGCAATCAGCTATATAAAGGATATTTTAATATTAATTAGAGATTGAATTTTTTAAATTGCAAGTGAATCATTAAATAAAAAATAAATTTATCTGATTCTAGCGATTATGATATTGCATTATTAAAGCACAATACAATAAAGGATAAAATTAAAAACAAAAAGTGGCATTAAGAATCGCTAATAATTTTAAATTTTTTTGCGATTATTTGAAAGGTAGGTGGTAATATCAACAAAGTCAACGCACTAGAAGTAGCAAGTCCGCCAAGTACAACAATCGCTAAGGGCTTTTGTACTTCACTACCAACACCACCGCCAATGAGCATAGGCACAAGCCCAAGAGCTGCAATACTAGCAGTCATTAATACTGGTCTTAACCTTCTTTTCGCACCCATTTCAACCGCTTCTTCTATACTATGCCCCTTTTTAATTAATTGCACAAAATATCCAACCATTACAAGCCCATTAAGAACAGCTATGCCGAATAAAGCAATAAATCCCACACTAGCAGGAACAGACATGTATTCACCAGATAGATATAGTGAAATTAAGCCTCCAGTAACAGCAAATGGTATATTTAATAGAATCATCAAAGAAAGAGTGATAGATCTAAAGGTAAAGAATAATATAAAAAATATAACCAATATGCTTAATGGTATAACTGTGCTAAATCTAGCATTAGCTCTTTGCTGATTTTCAAATTGTCCGCCATATGTTATACTATATCCATCGGGGAGTTTAACTTCAGCACTAATCTTTGCCATTGCTTCTTCAACAAAGCCACCTAAATCCCTATTATCAACATTACTTCTAACAACACCAACTCTACTGCTTTGCTCTCTCATTACACTTATAGGTCCATCAACTGCCCTAATATTCGCAACAGAGTTAATAGGAACTACTAAGTCATTCTCAGAGCTTAACTCTAACCCTTGAAACTTTGATACATCATTAGCGATATCAGATGATTGCCTAATTAACACAGGCGTTCTTGCAAAACCTTGAGGTATATAATCTATAAATAAACCTTCTAGTGAGCTCTTCATAAACTTTGAAAACTCCTCAACACTAATATTCGTTCTTGCCATTTTTTCTCTTTGTGGAGTTACATAAAAATAATTAACACCTTTATTAAGAGCAGTATATACCTCTTTACTACCCCTTATACCCCTTAAAATATCAGCTATCTGTGAGCTAATATTATTTAGCTCATCTATATCAGAACCAAATATTTTTATTGCTAAATCTCCACGCACACCTGTTACCATTTCACTAATACGCATATCTATTGGTTGTGTTACGATAAATGTAACACCTTTAAAATTTTTTGTAGATTCATGTATTTTTTCTATTATTTCTTTTTTATCTTTTGCATCCCATTCATCTTTTGGTTTTAATATTATAAATGAGTCGGATTGATAGAATCCGGCTAAGTCAAGTCCCAATTCATCAGCACCCGCTCTTGTGATAATAGTTTTTATTTCAGGGACAGAATCCTTTATTTTTTTTGTGATTCTTAGTAAAATATCTTTTGATTCCTCAAGTGAAGTGGAAGGTGCTGTTTCTATGCTTAAAACAATATCCCCCTCATCTAAAGTTGGCATAAAAGCTCTTCCTATATACGGAAATAAAGAGAATGCAAATACAAGAAATACAAGGGAGCTAATTATAACAATTTTACCATGTTTCAAGCAAAAGCTTAACATAGGATAATATATAAAGGTAATTCCACGCAACAACAATGTTTCTTTGTGTGGTTTTGGTTTTAACACAAAAGAACACATAACAGGAATAACTGTTATGGATAATATAAGAGAACCTATGAGAGCATATACGATGGTTTCACCAAGAGGTACAAACATTTTTCCTTCTAATCCCTCAAGTGTCAAAATAGGCACAAAGAATACAATTATAATTATAATTCCGCTAACAACAGATGGTGCAATCTCTTTTGAGGCACGATATATTGTGTGAATCTTTGTTAGATTCTGTTCATAACTAAGCCTTTCAAATGCATTTTCTACCACCACAACAGCAGAATCTACTAGGATTCCAACTGCAATGATAAGCCCCCCCAAACTCATTAGATTCGCACTTAATCCATTTTTTTCCATGAGAGCAAAAGCTACAGATAAAGCAAGAGGTAAAATTACACTTACAGCTACTGCTGCACGCAAATCACCTAGAAACAAAAATAGCACTATTACAATAAGGATTACAGCTTCTGCAAGAACTTTTATGACAGCATCAACTGCTTTTTTTGTTAAATCCGAACGATTATAAAATGTGTTAATTTGTACATCTGGTGGTAGATTTGCCCTTATTGTATCTAGCTTTTTTTCCACCATTTCAATGGTATTTTTTGAGTTTGCACCACGAAGTCCCAATACAATTCCTTCAGTGGTTTCATCCTCACCATCAATAGTTACAAAACCTAAACGAGTTTTATGATTCTCAACAACTTGTGCAAAATCCTTAATTCTCACATATCCATTAGGTGTAGCCATAGAAATATTTTCTATATCTTTTATGCCTTTTGCTGCACTTTCAATTTTTACGAGATACATTTCTCCGGGACGATTGATTATTCCCGCACCATCATTTTTTAAATTTTCTTTTAAAGAAGTTTCTAGTTCAGAAATGGAGATTCCAAGTTTTGCCATATCATGAAAGTCTGGAATAACAACATATGCTTTAGCATATCCACCATAACTACTTACATCTGCTACTCCTTTTATACTTCTCAATGCTGGTCTTATTGTGAAATCAAGTAATTGTCTTTTTTCTACTTCCGATATATTTCCCTCAATAGTAAACATATACATATCACTAAGTGGTGTTACTATAGGGGCTAAACCACCACTAACACCTGCTGGTAATTCTGCCATAGCAGTCGTTAATCTTTCGCTAACCATTTGTCTTGCAATATTCATATTAACAGAATCTTCAAAATTAATTGTGATGTCTGCTATAGCATATTTACTTGTACTTCTAAGGGAGGTTTGCCCTTGAAGACCTAATAACTCTAATTCCAATGGACGCACAACGCGATTTTCTACCTCTTCTGGTGAAGCACCCGGCATTTTCATAATAATTTTTACTTGCGTAGAGCTAACATCTGGGAATGCATCAATTGGGATTCTAACAAAACTAAAGATTCCATATGTAAGCAACAGACAAGCAAGTATTGTTACAATAATCTTTTGACGCAAAGAAAATTCAATAATCTTAGTAAGCATGCCCACTTCTCCTTAAATATCATCATAGAATCGTTTAACAATTGTGTTCTTATCAATACTTATATTGTCAAAAAGCATTTGCTTATTAGCATAAAAAAATAATGAATATAGAATAAAATTTTGCTTTATAAAGCAAAAAAGATTGATAAAAATAAAAACATTAATCATATTTAATCGCTGCTCCCATCTTGCCCTAATCCAGTCATAACCCCTTTTAAGAGAATAAGAGAACCCTTAGCAATCTTCACGCCGACCTTTAATCCATTGCCCTTTACAACAGAGGCTTCATCTCTTTCTTCAACAAGAGTAATATCTACTGGTTGAAAGCCATCTTTTGTTTGGATAAATGCAAGATAGCCATCACCATACTTAATCCAACAATCATCTGGTATTACAACATAATCACCCCCTACATCCCCTGCTATATAAATTTCTACTACTTCACCTACACGAAAATTTTTTGCTTCTACTCTTGCTACTGCACTAATTGTATTCGTTTGCCTATCAATAACGCTTGAGATTGTAGCAATAATGCCTATTTTATTGCCTCTTCCATCAAATACAGAAAATCCCTTTTGAACACTTTTTGTACGATTTTGTGGAACTCTAATACGCAACAATACATTATCATTGTCTGGTTTTGCAATACGAATATATGGGGTAAAAGCCTTAATATTTTCTCCCACTTGAGTTGGCATAACACTTATTGTTCCGCTACCAACAGCACGAACTAAAAAGCCATATTGCCCCTTGGGATTATCTGGATTTATACCAAATATGTTAAATGAAGAACGAATCTCATTCATTTTCAATCTTAATTCATTCATAGTTAAGTAGCTAGTTTGATAAGCTCTTTGAGATATAACTCCTTGTTGCAATAGTTCTTTGTCTTTTCTTTCTATTTCTTGTGCTATTTGAAATCTACTGCGAGTATTTTGCAGTGAAAAGTAAAGTTCATTTAATGCGTTCGAGCTAATCTCCACAAGAGGCTCACCTTTTTTAACACTTTCACCAGCCCTTTTGTATAAATTCACCACAACAACATCGAGATTTGAGTTTTGCGTATATCCGTCTTTGTCATCAAAATCCACAACGGCAGAGAATGCAACACCCCTTTCATTTGAGGAATTTTTAATGGTAAAAATTCCAATATTCATATCTTGAATTTCAGATTTATCTAAAGTTATTGCATCATATTGAGCGGCATTAGCAATACTAAAGCATACTGCAGACGATATAACAAAAAAAATCACACATAATCTTTTTAGCAAACACAACATATTCATTTCTATCCTTTATTTGTTAATCAATTTTTGTAAAACTTTCCCCTAAAGTTTCTTCCAAAAGTGCAACCAAATCAATATATTTAATTTGAGAATTTACAAGTGCAATTTGTGAATCCACAAAAGCATTTTGTTGTGTAATATATTCAAATAATGTTACTTGTTGTGCCTCATAACCTAATCTATTTAACTCTGCTAAATGTTGTTTTACTTTTGCGTTTTGCTCAGCAATACCAATATATTTTTTTTGTAAAGCTAGCTCTTGCAAATATGCCCTAGCCTTTATTGCAATCTGTCTTTTTGTAATAATATTTTTTAATAAAGAACCAGATTCCAATGCCATGTATTTAGCCTTTAAATATGTTTGTTTCTTTGTAACAGGCAATGGTATAGAAGTTTGCAATGAAGGATTATAAGAAGACAAAGAATGATTTATGCCAACACCAACCTCTAAATTGCCCCAGTGATTCTGCCCCTCATAATTACTTAGTGCTTGATATTCCTTCACTTGTGAATCAAGGATTGCAACATAAAGTGAGTTTTTGAGTTTATCTTCAAGAGTATTTTGCGGCATATTTACGAATTGAAAAAATAGACCATTGATCACAATTTCATCATTTTTGTTTATACTATCCTTATTATGATTTTCTATTTCATGCAATTCCCTTTCTATTTCATAAATCATGCTTGTATTTTCTTGATTACCTAATATATTTGATACATGTGCATAATGTCGCTTATCAAGCCCCATAAGAGTAAAAAGATTCTTTTGTAACTCTAAAAGCTCATTTCTAACAGCTATGCTTGCAAGGGTTGAGTCAAGATACGCACTTTCAAAGCTAACATAATCTTTTTTACTAATACTACCGCCATTAAGCCTCTTTTGTGCAATACTAAGAAGTTTTAAAAAATTTTCTTCGCGTTTCAGATAATATTTATACTTTTCTTTTGTGGCAATATAAGTTAGATATATTCTTTTGCCATTTATGAATTTTATATTTCTTATTAATCCATGTGTTTTTTGATATTGCTCACCTTTTGCTTTTAAGCTATCTTTTAATAAAGCATTAACCCACCAAAATTTTGGCTTGACAACAAACGATATATCCCAATCTGTTCCCAATTTATTATTATCTCTTATCGTATTACCCTCTATTTTCATGGATGGATATTCCCAAGATATTTCAGATCGCCTCTCTGACATTAAGCTTTCAAATTGTGCTTTATTATCCACTAATTCTAACGAATTTTTTTCTATAGCTTTTACAAAATCACGCAATTCAAAATTCTGTGCAAATAATAAACTGCAACATAGCGGTAATGATATGCTTATGATAATTATCCTTAATACATATATTTGCAAATCCACTCCCTTAGCAAAAAACATGCTAAACTTCATCAATTATTAAGTCTTTGATTGTAATATAAAAACATTACGATTCCATTAATAACCTATAAAATATTAAAAACTTACTATTTTATTACATTAATAATATAAATCAAATATTTTTTAATGTGCTCAGCATCAAGATATAGATATATTGTTGAATCTTATAGAACACAACATATGAATGCAATCAGAATGTATCTTTTAGGTTCTCAATACGGCACATGTTTTTCTATCTTTGGCATCTATTAATGCTAATGCGTCTAACATATCGCCTATAGTGCTCCTACAACTCATAATTCAATAGAAATATTATGCAATATTATGTATGTTTGTATCAAATACCTTTATCCAAATACATACCACATACGACTCAGCATAAAACAAATATTTATTTACTTTTGTTTTTTAATTAATTGCCAATTATTTGGATCATAAATACTTCCACCATTAAATTTATAAATTGATTCTAGTATAAATTGACTTCTAAAATGTTTTGTTGGATTCCAACTTATATCCATTATTATTATATCTCTAAGTATATAGTTTTGTTTTAGGATATTTTCTGGGACATTTTTGCATCTATTTTTTAAGTTATCACAAAATATACTTGCAATATCATAATTCATTATTAATCTATCATCATTTTTTATTGATCCATTAGAGAATAATGGTTTATATAATAATGGAACATGTAAATTTAAATGTATTGGTAAAAAATAAAATTGTCCAC
>JARHYT010000041.1 GCA_029264775.1 Helicobacter sp.
AGGTAGCATTATAGCCGAATCTGGCACACATGAAGAGCTTCTTGCTCAAAATGGACTTTATGCAAAAGCATGGGCAGATGAAGCTGAAATATAGCATCTAGCTCTACTTATGTAAATGTAATATATCTTTAAGTAACTATGTTGTATTACAAATTGTATTACAAAAATTACTTAAATTTAAAATCTTGAGTTATAAGCATTAAGATATTTTGAATAAACATATTTTAGCATAGTCTTCAATGATACTAAATAATTAAAGTTAAATTAATTTCTTAATCAAATATGGCAAAATGGATACTGCTTTATTCTACCTTTATCATAAACGAAAACACAAACATCAAATAATATTATGATATAATCAAAGTTATAAGGTTGTAGTATGACAAAAGCTGTTTTTGATAAATTTTTGATAAATTCCACACCAAAAGCAACATTACTATATGGTGATAGTGAATTTTTGGTATCGCATTATTCACATATAATTTTAGATAAATTTAAATGTAATTATAAAAGCATGTACTTTGAGGAATACAATCATCAAGATGCCATAAACTATCTTGGTGCCAATAATTTATTTGGTGATTTTAATATATTAGTGCTTAAATTATATGCAACACTAAATAAGAAGCAAATACAAGATTTATTCAAAACACTTGAGACTAATAGGCAAAGTTTCTTAATAATAGAATTTTATAAATCACCATCAATAACAGATGCAGAATATGCTAAAAGATTTAAGGCTATGGCTATGCTATTCAAACCCACCAACAAAATACAAGATATTATAGAAGTTAGATTCTATCAGCCCTCAATAGATGAAATGATAAAAATACTTAGCCAAAAAGCTATTAAATTAGGATTAAAATTTGATTCTTATTTGCTCTCAATATTGCTTGAAACACAAAATAATGATTTATCTATTGCATATGGTGAGCTTGATAAGTTTATATACTTTAACGAAATAACACCAAAGTTGATTCAAGAGTTAAGCTATAGTCTTGGTGATATAAAAATAGAATCTTTGCTTAATATCTTATTTGATAAAAAAGGAAATTTGATCGAGATATTGCAAGTATTGCATGATGAGGGTATTGACAATATGTCTATTTTAAGAGAAGTTAGTAGGTATATTTATATATTATTTCAATTGTATGGACATTCAAAGACATATGGCAATATGGATACAAAAGAGGTGTTAGGATATAGACCGCCACAACAAATTCTAAATACATGGAGTAGGAGAAGTATAAAAATAACTACAGAAAAATACCTTGCTTTGTTTGATATTTTAAATAAATGGAGGATAAAACAGTTTGAGGGGAAAGAAGTAGCCATGCAATATTTAATTGAAATTCAACAAATTTTATGATACAATTATAACTTTTAATTTAGAAAGTTAAAAAAGCCTTGTTCCAAATAATTGCTTTTGGCTTAGAATTTGGGACTAAAACCACAAGGAGATTTTATGCGTCATTACGAAACGATGTTTATTGTCAAACCTACTCTTGTAGAGGAAGAGATTAAGGCAAAGATTGAGTTTTTTAAAGAAGTTATTGTAAAAAATGGTGGGCATATTGAAACATGCCTTGATATGGGTATGCGTAATCTTGCGTATCCTATTGACAAGAATCATAGAGGTTATTACTTTGTTATCTATTTCAAAGCATTGCCTTCATTGATTGCGGAACTTGAGCGTTTGTATGGTATTAATGAAGAGATATTGCGATTCATTGTTATTAAATACATGAGTAAAAAGGAGCAGAAAGCTTGGCAAACTCTTGTAGATAGAGCAAACAAAAAGCCGGAAAAACCTCGCACTTTGGAAAAACATGAGGACAAAGAAACAGCTCAAAACAAAAGCGAGGCAGAACAAAACGGAGAAACTACTCAAGCGTAGAGAGTTGGTTTAAAGGAGATTGGGGTTTATTCATGTTTAATAAGGTTATTATGGTGGGTAATCTAACTAGAAATGTCGAGCTAAGGTATCTAAATACAGGTTCTGCTTTAGCTAGTTTTGGGTTAGCTTCCAACAGGAGATATAAAAGAGCTGATGGAATGCAAGTTGATGATACTTGTTTTGTTGATGTAACATTGTTTGGTAGGACAGCAGAAGTTGCTAATCAATATCTAAAGAAAGGCTCTAAAGTACTTATTGAAGGTAGGCTTAACTTTGAACAATGGCAGGACCAGCAGGGGAACAAAAGAAGTAGGCATACGATTGTAGCTGAAAGCATGCAAATGCTTGATTCAAAACCACAAAGTGATTATGGATATGCGGGCAATAATCAAATGGATTCTTATGATTCACCATACCAAAAGAATCAAACACAAGATAGTTATAATAGCCAACAATACAACAATATTGACATGAATAACAACAATAGTATTAGGACAAATAATTCTAGTGGCTTTGGTAATGCTAATAATCAAAATGGGCATAATGAGCCACCTGTAATTGACATTGATGAAGAAATACCATTTTAATTTTACTTTAAGAAAGGTTTAGTATGGAAAGAAAGAAATATTCTAAGAGATATTGCAAATACACAGAGGCGAAGATTGAGTTTATCGACTATAAAGATATAGAATTATTAAAACATTCTCTTTCAGAAAGATATAAGATAATGCCTCGCAGATTGACTGGTAACTCTAAAAAATGGCAAGAAAGAGTGGAAGTTGCTATTAAAAGAGCAAGACATATGGCGTTGATTCCATATGTTATTGATACAAAAAAGGTAGTAGAGAATCCATTCAAGCTATAATATAGTAAGGGCATATCAAGTACTCTATATAAATTCGTAAGCCATATTTTAATGTAGCTTAGGCTTATGAATCAGATTTTTGTATAGCAAGGCATATATGATATTTCTTGTTATGCAAATACATTTATATCGTTTTACATTGAATCAAGGAATATCATGAAAAATCATGATTTTAAAGCTATTTTTATCCATACACTTAAAGAGGAAGCACTAGCACTTTCTAATTATAATGGTGATTTATCAGATCTAAATAATATCATAGATACTATATTGAAACTAGAGGGCAAACTAGTATTGATTGGTGTTGGCAAAAGTGGGCTAATAGCACAAAAAATTTCTGCAACATTATCAAGCACGGGAACTCCTAGCATATTTTTACATCCTACAGAAGCTATGCATGGAGATTTAGGAGTATTATCTAAGAATGATTGCGTACTTGCAATTAGTTATAGCGGTGAAAGTGAAGAAATTGTAAATATATTGCCACACATAAAAAGAATGGGATTGCAAATTATCACTATGTCAAAGGCAAAAGATTCAAGAATGTCTTTATATGGAGATTATTTTATTCCTTTGCATATCGACAAAGAAGCCTGCCCAATTAAAACAGCACCAACAACTTCAACGACATTAACTTTAGCAATCGGTGATGCACTTGCTGTGTGTTTAATGAATGCAAGAAAATTTAGCAAAAAAGATTTTGCATTGTTTCATCCGGGCGGTAGCTTGGGAAGGGAGCTTTTTATAAAAGTTTGTGATATTATGCAAACAGATAATCTACCTCTATTATCAACAGATATTAATTTAAAAGAAGCAATTGTTGTAATGACACAAGGCAGATTGGGAAATGCCTTTTTTGTAGATAAAGAAAAAAAACTTCTTGGAATCTTAAGTGATGGTGATTTGCGTAGAGCTATGTTTAACGATAATTTTAGCCTAGAATCTAATGCCTTTTTGTACGCAACAAAGGATACTAAGGCTATTCACGATAAAAATACATTAGCATTTGACGCATTAAAAATTATCAAAGATTCTAAAATACAGATTCTACCAATTTTAAATCAAGATGGCGCATTAGAAGGCATAATTCATCTACATGACTTAGTACAAGCCGGTTTTAAACAATAAATGTTTTTATTTATATAAAACTTGAAAAAACTTGCTAAAATGGATCGCATATCACACTTGAATGAAATAAAGAGGTAACATGTTTGAGCGTATTAACCAAATTATAAAGAATATTGAAAATATTCAGGATGAGATAACTATCTCTTTAAATATGGCTAAAATTACTTTAGAGGATTATATAATGATAAAAAGGGGCAGTGCTGATATGCCCGAAAATCTTAACATGAGCCTATTTATGGCGGTTGATGAACATGTTATGGCATTAAAAAAAGAAATCGATACATTAAATAAGTTAAAAAGGGAATGGTTTGTTTTTTAAACTTATAAATTTAGCCAATAAACACACTAACCATGTATAAAGTAGATTAAAAGCTGTTATTAATCTATAGATTCAATATTTATTTATAACTTTTATCATATGATTTTATTGTTTAAATGTAATAGCATATATATATTTTAATTAGACATTTAATTGATTCAATAGATAGCACATAGGTTTTTATTAAGATAACAATGATATGCTTACATGAATCATTTTATAATATGTTTGGGCGATATTTTTTGGGAGTTTTTAATGAGCAATAAAAAAAGTGTTTATGAGGAAAGTTTAATATTTCACGCTAAGTATAAGGGTAAATTAGAAGTAACCTCAAAAATAAAATTGAGCAATAAAGAGGAGTTGGCACTCGCATACACTCCGGGCGTGGCACAACCATGCAGAGAAATACAAAAAGATAAACAAAATGCTTATCTTTATACTGCTAAGGGAAATAGTGTTGCTGTTGTAACAGATGGTAGTTCGGTTTTGGGGCTTGGCAATATCGGTGGATTAGCAGGTTTGCCTGTAATGGAAGGAAAGGCAATTTTATTTAAAGAATTTGGTAATGTAGATGCTATACCTATATGCCTTGATACACAAAATACAGAAGAAATAATCACCATTATAAAAAATATTGCACCATCTTTTGGTGGAATAAATCTTGAAGATATAGCTGCACCTAGATGTTTTGAAATAGAATCTAGGTTGCAAAAAATCCTTGATATTCCAGTATTTCATGATGATCAGCATGGAACAGCAATAGCATGTGTAGCCGCGCTTCTAAATGCACTAAAAATTGTTAATAAGAAAATGGAAGAAATAAATGTTATTATAAGTGGTCCGGGTGCTGCTGGCATATCGATAGCAAAGCTTTTGTTAAGCTTTAATGTTGGTAATGTTGTGCTTGTTGGTAGGAAAGGTGCTGTTTGCAAGAATGCAAAATGGCTCAATAAAGAACAAGAATATATGGCTGAAATTACGAACAAACATAATGAAAGCGGAAATATAAAACAAGTTATTGCTAACAAAGATGTTTTAATAGGTGTATCTGGTCCAAAGATGGTAGATAAGGCAATGATAGAAAGCATGAATGTAAATCCAATAGTATTTGCAATGGCAAATCCTGTACCAGAGATTATGCCAAATGAAGCTAAGGCAGGTGGAGCAAGAGTTATAGCAACAGGGAGATCAGATTTTGCTAATCAAATTAATAATGTTCTTGTTTTTCCGGGAATCTTTAGAGGGGCACTTGATTGCAAAGCAAAAAATATTACAGATGATATGAAGAAGGCAGCAACATTAGCTATATCAAATCTTGTTTCAGATTCTGAACTTAAAGAAGATTATATAATACCTAGTGCATTAGATAAAAGAGTGGGAGTAGCAGTTGCCAAGGCTGTTCAAGATGCTTATAATTCAGGTTTGCAATGAGAACTATTTGTTTTATAATCATGTAAATATTAACATGTCTATTTGATATGGTTGTAAATATTCTTATGTAACGATTTATTCCTTTAGGCATATTAATTAAACATAGAATGATAATGTATGTCGCAACCATATACATTGTAAATAGTAATAGCTAATACATTAGCTTATGATTTTTATTTCTATTAAACATTGATACAAAAATACTAATATCATCATTTCATTTTTATAGTATAGTATTATGTAATTGAATTATATTTAACTTATTTTTTACCGCTTTCATCTTTATGTGAAATCTGTCTTTTGTGTATTCCTACTTATCTATAAAAAACTTTGTAAGAAATCATTAGATTTATTGAATGTTTGATTTGTTAAGGCTATTAAATAGCTCATATAATGATAAGTCTTTGTTATTATCCCCAATATATAGTGTTTTAGACTAACTCCCATTTTATAATATTTTGATAACAATCCATATGTCTATCTTATTGTAAAATATCAACATGTAACTAGACTATGTATATTGTTTCAAATGAGATTATAATAATAAAAATATGTAAAATACAAGCATACATGAAAATTATAATAGTAATTTAATTTTTAACGCCATTCTGTTCTAATTATATATTATATATTTTATTGATTAAATGATGTCATTGCAAATATAAGATTCTATCCCGCACACACAAAGAAAAGATATTATCAAAATACAAAAAGTAGGTGTTTTTATTTTACAATAAAAAGTTAGTAAAATGCTATTTATAGTAGTAAAAAATTGCGAAAAAATAAAATATCCACTAACAAAGACTATTAACCTTAGTAATTTATCAAATAATATTTATTTGAAAATTAAAATAAGACGAGCTAGAAAAAATAATCATTTTTATGATAAAATTACTAATTCGCTTTAGGAGAAGATTTATGCGATATGTAATTATTGCAATATAATGTAAGTTTTCATGCGAATAAAAAGAAAATCAAAGAATTTAATAGATTAAAAAATAAAGAAAATCTATTGCAGGTAGAGACCCCAACACTCTCTACACACCAATTTAATGGATTGGAGCTAATGGATAAAGATCCATCTGGTGCAAACGCACTTTCTGCTAATGTGGTAGTCGATGGCAGGACGCCCAACTCCTCCACTCAAGCCCAAAGTATTGACGAGCGACTGGTTCAAAATAACATTTCATCGACTAACAACACTTTAGCACAAAATTCCAAACACATTGCAGAATCAACAATAAATAAGCTTGATTTTACACAAAAAGCTATTGAGTTTATCAATAAACAACAAACAAAGCATGAATCTAAAACAATACAGCAAACACACAAAAAAAATCAAGGGAGATAATGATGAGATTATTTATAGCAGAAAAACCAGAATTAGCAAGAGCAATTGCAAGTGCACTTAATGGGAATGAAAGAGGGTTAAAGGTTATATCATAAAAGGGGATAATATAATCACTTAGGAATTTGGTACACACACTTAAATTAACACAACCTCATATTTATGATTATAAATATGAACAATGGAATATTAATGATTTACCAATTAAGTTTGTATAGGCAGTTTATTTGCTGATGATATTGAAACTTTAAGCACACAATGCGATTAAGGCGATAGCGTTAGCCGTAATAATATTGTATTTTATATACTAATGACGATAGTGTAAGCAAGATTATTTTAAAGCAAAAGCTTTACGCAAAAACATGTGATTTAAAAGAAGGCTTGAGCTTAGAATTCTTGAATACCATAGACAATGATTGATAAAAAGCTATTAGATCATGAATAAATAATTCATTAAACTTTTATTTTGTTTATTTACAAATAGATGGTAATCAATTATTTAGATGGTTTAAAATTTAGAATCTACACCATAGTCAACGGCTAGATTTGAATCTCAAGCATACAAATATACAAAAAGATTCTATAAAATTTTGCATAAACAATGCAGAGAGTACAGACACTAAAAATAATAACATATAGAACAATAAAAAACAGCTTTCTGATAAATATTTAAACTTTTAAAGAATGATTTTATTAAATTGCAATATTATAAAACATAAAGATTTCTATAAGTAAAGCAAAACACAATATTTTATAAATTAGCCTTATAAACAATAGGTATGCTAATGATAAAATATTAACATCAATTGCAATCTAAACAATTTTAGATTATATTTAATTTAAAAAACGATAATATTTTTAGGAGTTATATTGAAAATTTGTATTTCGATAAACAAAAGACTTTATATCAAAAATATAAAAATGATAAACAAAAAAAGATTCCATACTAATACATTAAGATAAAATCTTAATGGCTAAACGCACAATAAGTTTTGCCACAAAAACATACTTAATCAAACATTATAATTCTAATCACAATAAAGCTATATCCAACCTGTGATTAAGCCCTACAACAAGCTATATAAATATTAATTTTTGCTTTTGTCTATTAATTTACCCTTGCTAATCCAAGGCATCATATCTCTTAATCTCTGCCCTACTTTCTCTATCTTATGGTTTGCAAGATTTTTTCTTTCTGCATTCATTCTTGCATATCCAGCCTTTCTCTCTAAAATAAAGTCCTTTGCAAATTGCCCATTTTGAATCTCGGTTAAAATTTGTTTCATTGCTTTTTTTGACTCTTCATTAATCACGCGAGAACCGCTTACCATATCGCCGTATTCTGCAGTATTTGATATAGAATATCGCATATCTGCTAAACCGCCTTGATAAATTAAATCAACTATAAGTTTTAACTCATGCAAACATTCAAAATATGCCATTTCCTCCGGATACCCTGCCTCTACTAATGTTTCAAAACCAGCTTTTACAAGACTACTCACACCACCGCAAAGCACAGCTTGTTCTCCAAATAGATCTGTTTCTGTCTCATCTTTAAAGGTAGTTTCAATAATACCACTTCTACCACCGCCAATAGCACTAGCATAACTAAGGGCTATCTGTTTGGCATTGCCTTCGTTTGTATCCTGTTCTACTGCTATTAAATCAGGGATACCACCACCCTTTACAAATTCATCTCTAACTGTATGACCGGGGGCTTTTGGAGCTATCATTATAACACCGACTCCTTTTGGAGCTTGAATCTGTCCAAAATGAACATTAAAACCATGCCCAAACGCAATAATCTTACCCTCTGATAAATTTGGTTTAATGCTTTCTTCAAATACATCAGCTTGAAGTTCATCTGGAATCAATATCATAATAACATCTGCTTTCTTGGTAGCTTCCCCTACTTCTAGCACCTCAAATTTTTTTGCTTTTGCTTTATCCCAACTCTGCCCGCCTTTATGAAGTCCAACTATCACCTCAACACCAGAATCTCTTAGATTCTCCGCGTGTGCATGTCCTTGAGAACCAAAACCGATGATAGCAACTTTTTTATTTTTGATAAGTTTTAAATCACAATCTTTATCGTAATATATTTGCAATGCCATTTTATATCCTTCAATTTTAAGCTAAAAAAATAAAAACATTGTATATAATAATATCACAAAATCTTATAAAAAGGGAATGGAATGGGACAAGAATTATGTAAATATGAGCTTTTAAAATCTATCTTATTTGAGGTTATTGAGGAAAATAGTCCAGAAGTAAAAGATATTTTTTTATTTCTTTTGAAAGCTTTGAGAAGTGATAATGTAGATTCTGTAAAGATTAAGGAATTGTTTCAAGAAATAAGTGAAAATAAACATTTAATGGGCGTTATAAAAGCTTGTTCTTTGCATAATATAATCTTGAATATATATGAGGAGCAAGAACAAGCAAAAATAGCAAGTGTTTCAAGGAGCATTGCTACTGCCTACAAGAACCTTGAAGAAGAAGGATTTGATAGACTTGATTGCGATAAGGTTTTAGAATCTATTAGATTCTATCCAGTTTTTACTGCACATCCAACAGAATCTCGACGCAGAACATTTCTTGAAGCACATCAAGAAATAACAAAAGAATTAGAAAAAATAGAACAATTCTCATACATGCCAAACGATTGCATTCCATACAAAGATAGAGAAGTACAACAAAGCAAAGAAAACATAAAATATCGTTTGCATCTCTTATGGAATAGCCACTTAGTGCGTAGTGAAAAATTAGAAGTTATATTTGAGCTTGATAATTTATTATTTATTGTGGAAAATAGCATTTTGCCTAGTGCATTACGCGTACTTAATCAAGTATCAAATAGGCTTAATAAACCTTTGAAAATTTCACCAATAAAGCTTGGTAACTGGATAGGTGGGGATAGAGATGGAAATCCCTTTATAAATAATGAAATTATGACAAGAGTTATGAAAATGCAACATGAATTAATAATCAATACATATATTAAAGAGGTTGATAAGCTTATTCGTGAATTGTCTGTATCTGTAGATTTTTTTACACCAAATAAAGATTTGCAAAAATCACTACAAAAAGAAATCATGTATTTAAATCAAACTGCTTTAAAGCTATATGAAAGAGAACCATTTCGTGCAAAATTAAATTTAATAAAATTAAAATTGCAAAACCACCTTTTAAAAGTTAATTCCATAAATGAAGTAGAATTTACATACAATAACCCAAAAGAGCTTTTGGAAGATATAGATATACTTATTTCGTCGCTTGATTCTATATCCACAAAACGATTAAGTAGCTTTAGAAACCTTGTTTTACTTGGTGGATTTCATCTAATGCAACTTGATTTTAGAGAACATAGAGATATGTATTTAAGTGCAGTATCTGAAGTCTTATGTCTATTGGGCTATGCAGATAGCGACTTTTTACATAGACATGAATCCAAAAAGATTGAGGTTTTAAATAAAGCATTAAGTGAGCCAGCCATAAACCTAAATGGAATATTATGGAATGTTAGCCCTCAAACAAGGGAAACCATTAACGCATTTTTGCGTGTGCTGTGGGCTAAGAAAGCAATTAGCAAAGATATTTTAAAAACCTTTATTATATCTATGACAACAACTGCTAGCGATATGCTAGCTGTGCTTTATCTTGCATATTGTAGTGGATTATGGCAAAGGGGCAAAATAAAAAAACTTGAAAATGGCGAAACATTTATAAAAGAAGGTAAATCTGGTATTTTTATAACACCTCTTTTTGAAACAATTGAGGATTTAGACAACGCACAATCAATCCTTAAAACACTTACAAACAATGAGCATTATAGGCAGTATTTAAAAGATTCTGGTAATTCTCAACAAATTATGATAGGATATTCTGATTCTAGTAAAGATGGAGGAATATTTACATCAAATTATTCATTATATAAGGCTATATCAAATCTTGTTAAACTAGAAAGCAAATTAAATATTAAATTTATGTTATTTCATGGTAAAGGTGGGAGCATTAGTCGCGGTGGCGGACAGCTTGAAAATGCGTTGCTTGCATTTCCAAGAGGTAGCATAGGCACAACATTAAAAACTACAGAACAAGGTGAAATTATATCATCTCGCTATCTAAATCCACGCGTAGCAATTAGAAGTTTTGCTTTAACCTTAGCAAGCTTGCTAAAAAAATCCGTACATGATAACTTTTGCTTTGACGATTCAGATAAAGCTGAAATTAATCAACAAAATAAAAAATATTTTTGTAGGCATGAACCATATTTGGCAAAGTTTGACGAATTATCAAAAGTATCATACAGAGCATATAGGGATTTAGTATATGAAACACCAAACTTTGTAGATTATTTTAAGAATGCTACACCTATAGATTTTATACAAAATTTAAACATAGGTTCTCGTCCAAGCAAACGCAAAGAAACTCAAAGGGTAGAAGATCTAAGAGCTATACCATGGGTATTTGCATGGACACAGAATCGCTCAATAATACCAGCATGGTATGGTTTAGGAAGTGCATTAAAAGCATTAGGGGATAAACAATTGCTACAAGATTGTTATCAAGAATCTATCTTCTTTAAAACTACGATTGACACTATATCACAAGGTTTTATCAAAATAGATATGGAAATTGCAGAAATCTATAATGATTTTGTGCAAGATTGCGAATTGAAAAAATGCGTATGGGATAAAATTAGCAATGAATACAAACATACATTAGAATGGCTACTAATCACAAGAAATGAACATAATCTTTTAGATAGCAAACAAGACATAAGAGACACAATACTTACAAGAATGCCAAATATAAGAGCTTTAAGCTTATTGCAAGTAGAGTTGATTAAAAAATATAAAGTCGCACAATACGAAGATTCTAGAAAAAGGTTAATGGAACAAATACATGGTACAATTATAGGTATAGCACAAGGCATTAGGAATACAGGTTGAATATTTGCTTGGAATCATGCAATTGTATAAATGTATAAAAACATATTTGCATGTGTATCACAATTAATCACATGATAAATTGTAATAAGACTGATTAATTATTGATTCATATTTAAACTATTCTTTTTAAATATAGCTTTTTATAATTGCCAAGAATTGAATATCAATTTATTTTTATGTTGATTACAATTCAGAACAACTGCCTTATAAAATCTATAGATAGTTTTTATTGAATAGGAAAATCTATGTTGATATTTTCTTTAAAAAATCCCCTTAATCTATTATAAATCTCTTTGTTGCGAGATTCTATGTCTTCTTCTAACCAATCATTTTTAGGATATTTTGCTAAGTCTTGTGCTTCTAAAAACTTTGATTGATGATATTTTTCTTTTTTACCATCAAAATAATCATTACTAGCTTTAATATTTAATTTTTTCTCAAGCCACATTTTATTGCCAATGGATTCTATAATATGTAAAATTTGCGATATGTCAGTGTTGAAAATATCACACATTGCTTCTTTAAAATATTCACAAATTAAAAATCCACGCATCCAGCTAAAATACACTTCCTCTTTGCGTCTGCCTTGATTATTTAACTTCTCTAAAATATCATTGTTTCTCATTAGATTAAAAGTATGAAAAAGATTATTTTGCAAAAAAGATTCTATATTGCAAGGTTTGTAATAAATATTGTTTATGCGTTTAAAAATCTCACAAAGCATATCATTTAAAGAATCTACATAAGCAAAGTCAATGCAAGGCTTTATATCCTTTGCACTCAAAAATTCTTTAAAATGTTGCTGGGAGCTAAAACCTAAATCATGGCGGTATCGTTTAAAGTCATTTGTATTAAACATTTTGATTTCCTAAAAATAATGTTTTTATTTCATCAATAATTTTATCTTTTTTAAAACATTCTTTGGTAGCATTTTTTACTATTTTCCTTGCTTCAAAATCTACACAATGCAATAAACTATAATCTATCTTTTTATTTTCTTGATTATAGGGGGCTATACAACACATATTTGATTGATGAAATATTTCGTTAGATAAAACAATAAAATATTGTTGATCTTTTAGTAAAGGGTGGGAATGTTCCAATTCTATAATGTCTCCAAATTGAACCTGAAATGTTTGTGTGGATTTTTCATTTTGATTTTTCGAAATGACATATTGACAAAAGTGCTCAATTACTGAGCCTATTTCAGTATCGCTATATTTTAATTTATATTTTATTTGTTGTAATTGTGTTTGAAAATCATTTGAATTATTTGTAATAATGTTTTTATTTAGAATGATTGTAAGTTGGTCTATCATTATTTCTTGACTACACGGGAGTTCGAAGTTTTTGTGAGATGGATATTTCTTGCTTATTTTATCCTTTGTTGTTGTGGGTAATGCAAGACAATAATCTTTGCTTTCATAAATTACTACATAAGGTCTTACATTTTGTTGCTCGTGTCCTTTCCCGTATAGATTTTTTGCTTGCACTTCTTTCATTTAATATCCTTTAAATAATCTTTCATTGCTTTGGCTAATGCCATACTTACAAGCGGTGGCACAGCATTTCCTATTTGGAGTTTCTTATCACTTGCACTACCGCAAAATATATAATCATCTGGGAAGCTTTGTAATCTTGCCCCCTCTCTAATACTTAAAGCTCTAGAATCTCGTGGGTGGATACATCTTGAGCTACTTGGGGTGGCAAAGTTTCTTGTGATTGTTGGGGCTGGTTTTTTCCACCACATTTTTGCATAAGTATTTGTATAGCCCGACTTTGGTCTCACACTTAAGGGTAAATCATCTTTACACTGCCCATCTTGTAATAATTGCATAATTTGTATTAAATTTGCATTATTTTTAGGACTTTCGTGTTCGCTTAGAATCTTATCTTTGCGGACAAAGTGTAAAAAATCATTATATGCTTCATATCTATATCCTAAATGATTTCCATTCTCTCCACTTTTAATAGGCGGTAAGTCATCAATGGCTTGTTCTAAAGTAACAAAATTTTTATGCGTAGCTTGTGGGAATATAAAATCCTTATCAAACTCTTGCTTTACCCCAATTACAATAACTCTTTGTCTTATTTGAGGCACACCAAAATCAGCCGCATTTAGTATTTTGTAATGAATTTTATAGTCTAGATTTTCAAAATTTTCACAAATATAAGAAAACAACTTGCCCTTTTGCATAGATAAAAGTCCTACTACATTTTCAAAAACAAAGGCTTTTGGCATGAAAAATTCTAATACTCGTAAATATTCTTTAAATAAATTCGCCCTTTTATCCATTTGCCTCTTTCCAAGCGTGGAGTAGCTTTGACAAGGGGGAGCACCAAGCAAAATATCTATATTAGCAAACTTTTTTAATTCATCATTATTAAGCTCACTTATATCTTTGCAAATTGTTTTAGTATAAGGATGATTTGCTTGATAACTTGCAATAGCATTTTTATCGATATCGCAAGCTAAAACAAGTTCAAAATATTCATCTTTTGTAAAGCCATAGCTAAGCCCACCAGCCCCACAAAAAATATCACAAACTTTCATACTATTGCTATCCACTCTTATAACTCCGTCTTTAGCACAGCACCATTTGCAGCATTGCTTACAAGCAAAGAGTAGCGTTTTAGCCATTTGCTCTTTATATCTTTTTTAATAGGTTGCCATTTTGCTTTTCTAGATTCTAAAATCTTAGAATCTACAAGTAATTCTAATGTCCCTTTTGATACAGATATAGCTATTTTATCCCCATCTTCAATCAAGGCTATGATGCCCCCCTCTGCTGCTTCTGGGCTAACATGCCCTATACACGCCCCGCGAGTAGCCCCGCTAAAGCGTCCATCAGTGATTAATGCTACACTCTCACCTAATCCCATACCCATAATAAGGCTTGTAG
>JARHYT010000013.1 GCA_029264775.1 Helicobacter sp.
CGATAAATAAGTCTTTATCATCTTTTAGTATTACTTCGTCCATAGATTTGACTATGTAGATTCTATTGTCTTTTTTATCTTTCATTGTGTATAACATATTTTCTCCTTATTCTATGATTTTAACAAAGATTGATAATGATCTTGTGTATAGTATATATCGCCTGTTTTGGTGTCTTACAAATTTTCTTGTGTCGTGTCTATTTATTATGCCAAATTTCTTGCAGGTTTTACTTGTTATTTAGCAACACAGATTTTATGTGCCTATATTTTATAATTAAGGTTTGTTTGATGGTAAGGGGTTAAATTAACTAGCTAGCAAGTTTGACTAAAAATCACATAGAAACAAATGTCTTGCATATCATTATTCTAAGATATATTGTTTCTTATTTTATAGTATGGTTAGATTCAAACATATTGCTTACCATGACTTTATATTATAATTTTATGTGATGCTTATGTGCAGATCGTAATTGACTGGTGTTTTATTGTTTAAATATTCATTATTTTACATTTTAAACTATTATATTAATGTTCAAGTTACCATGTATTATTTGTTATGCAAACTCGATTGCCCGAGTTTCTCTTATTACATTCACTTTTATTTCACCCGGATATTGAAGTTTTTGTTTTACATCTTGTGCTATTTCTTTTGCTAAAACAATGCTTTGTGAATCATTAAGTAAATCTGCTCTCACAATAACCCTTACTTCTCTACCAGCATGTATAGCATAGGCTTGTTTAACGCCAAATTTTTCCATAGCAATTTTTTCTAAATCACCAACACGATTAAGATAACTTTCTAATGCCTCTTTTCTAGCACCCGGTCTTGCTGCACTCAATGCATCAGAAGTGCAAACCGCACTGCATTCTATGCTTTGTGATTCCTCATTGCCATGATGTGCCATTATTGCATTAATTACAACAGGATGTTCTTTGTATCTTAAACATACTTCAGCACCTAGATCCACATGGTTTCCACCATGTTCATCTGTTAATGCCTTGCCTATATCATGCAATAATCCAGCTCTTCTTGCTAATTTTTCATCACCGCCCAATTCACCTGCTATGACACCTGCTAATTGTGCTACTTCTAGTGAATGTCCTAATGCGTTTTGTCCAAAGCTTGCACGATACTTTAATTTACCAATAAGTTTTTTTAACTCTGGATGAACATATCCTATACCTAACTCTAGCACGACTTTATCGCCCTCTTGATATATTTGCTCTTCCATTTGTGTTTTTACTTTTTCATACACTTCCTCTATACGGCTAGGCTGTATGCGTCCATCCTCTACTAGTATTTCAATTGTCCTTGTAGCAATTGCTCTGCGATATAGGTTAAAAGAGCTTAATATAATTTCATTTGGCGTATCTTCTATAATGACATTTACTCCGCTTATTGTCTCAAGAGTTCGTATATTTCTACCTTCTTTACCTATAATCTTACCTTTCATTTCATCGTTTGGCAAAGTTACTACATTTATTAATTTTTCATTCGCAAAATCTCCGGCAAATCTAGTCGTGGCTTGAGCTATTATATAATTTGCCTTTTTTCTTGCATCCTCTCTTGCTTCAGTCTCACGCTTACGAATTAAATTAGCCTTATATTGTGCTAATTCCTCATCAAGACATTTCATTAAAATATTTTTAGCCTCTTCTCTTGTTAAAGAAGTGTAATTTTCAAGTCTTTCAATTAACTTATCTCTAGCCTCCTTGCATTGTTGCAGTATTTTTGTTTGTTCCTCTCTTTGCCTTAAAATCATTTTTTTTGTTTCTTCTGTAATTTGCATATTTTGCGTAGTTTCTTGCAAGGTTTTTTCTAAATTTTTTTCTAACTCATATTGTTTGTCTTCTAGTGCATGAAATTTTGCATTATATTGCATCTCTAACTCATTTTTTCTATTTGACAAATTTTGTTCAAATGCAACCTCTTTTTCTTTCATTTTTACATGTTTATTATGCAATAATTGCTCTATTTCTGTCTCTAGTGCCTTAATTTTTGAATTATTTTGTTCTATACTTACAAGATTCTTTGAGTACGAAAATTTACGCGTAATAAAAAAAGTAAGCAATGAAATGCAACATGCAGTTGCAACACAATACACTAGTATAATATCTATCATCTATATACACTCACATACATATCAGCTTGTATATCATACCAATCACAAATTGAATAATTAGAAACACTTTTTAATCTGCTAACAAATATACTATAAGGTCTAACTTTTAATGTTTCATAAAACTTGTCATACATTCCTTTACCAAACCCTATTCGTTTTTTATTTTTATCTATGCCTAAAACTGGAACAATAGCTATATCTACTATTGTGTTATTATAAATTTTACATTTTGCAGGCTCTTTTATATGCCAATGATTTTTAATTAAAGGTAACCTGTATTTTACCATGTTAAAGGTTGTTTTTTCAAGTTTTGGAATAAATACTTGACATTTTTTTTGTTTTATAAACTTATTTATTATACATTTTATATCAACTTCAAATACAAGCGGACTATATAGTAATATGTTGTTTTTATAGGGAGATTTTACATAAAAAAGTTTGTTATCGCGATAATACTTATACGCTTTTGGTTTATTATGTTTTGCGATTATGGATATGAGTTTATTTACACATTGTTTGTCATATATGCAAAAACCTTTTTTTAATTTTAGTTTAATTTCTTTTCTAAAACTATCTTTTGTCTGCATAATTTTTTAAGTAATCTTTGAGTTTAAAAGCTATTCGTAAAACTAGCAGTTTTTGTAAGTTTGGCAAATTTTACGCCGAGTAATCCACCAATTTCTAAACTTAATTTTTCAATATCATCCTTTTTACCTCGTAAAATAATTGTTTCAAGGCAGTTGTTATGATCTATATGTACATGAGTAGTGCATACAACTTCTACTAATTGATTATCATGTTCTATTTCATTCTTTCTTTGATTCAAACCTTTTTGATGATGATCGTATATCAATACCAAAACGCCTAAATGTTCTTTTGTCCCTTCGCTTATGCCTTTTTCCCATTTTTCATCAACTAGTTTTTCTCTTATCATGTCTCTTATAAGTTCAGACCTTGAGGTATATCCATTTTGTGTAATTTTGCAATCAAGCTCTTCTAAAAGCCCTAAGGGAAGAGATACGGAAAATCTTATTATATTGTCTTTGTTGTTTTGTTTTTCATATGAGGTTTGCATTTACAATCCTTAAAAACTATCTACTTAATTATATCAAAATAAAAGTAAAAGCACATCTATGTTTATAAGTTTTATTGCATTTCGTTTAATAACAAAAATAAATAAACATTGATAAATGTATGTTAGAATCGTGGCTTTATTCATGTTTATTTTGTGTTTAAGATTGAGGAGTGTCTATCATGAACAGAGTTATGCGTGTTATAGTTATACTCGGGGTAGTGGTTATTTTGGTTTTATTCGCGATTTTATATCTAGGCTCAAACAAAGTCTTAAGAGAAGTGGAAAAAAGCATAAATAATATGTTAGAACATGCTAAACTTCAAATAGAAGATCCACAACAAGATATGTATGGTATAAAAAAACTTGATTATAAGCCTTTTAGATGTAGCGGTTTATTAAGTTATAAGTGTAAATCGGATTCTATATCAATCTACATGGGTAATCCCACTTTGGAAAATACACAAGCCAACGAGATTATAAGATTTGTTAATTTTACAATCAGTGGAGATGATATAAAAAGCAACGATCATTTATCTTTTAATATACAAACAGATATAGAATATCCATTGGTTAATATTCTTGATAACTCTAAGAAGGATGCACAAATTGCACTTATAAAGGCGTTTAATGCGGTTTTACCAAAGAAGTTATTGTGTTATCAAGACTATTCACATAAGAACAATAATGAAACATTAGATAGTATTTTACAGAATACACGATGTGATATTGAATCAGAAATATTATCAACTAATGTGGAAGTACAAAATGTCTTTTCAATGGAGACTGACAAGCCACATATTTTTGCTATTTTACGTGATATAGCAATGAATATAAATTCAAATAACGATAGCCGTAATGATATTCTCTATGAATTTAATTTTGCAAAATTATCATTAAAGAATAAGGAAACATTTGATGAATTTTTAAGCGCACAAAGTGATATAACAGAGCAACAAGGACTTTCTTTGAAAACTATTTTAAATGTGTCTTTAGATACTGCTCCCTTACTTATTAATGCTTTTGTAACGCCATATTTGAGGCAAAATGCCACTAAGGTAACTAGTGCTATTGCGAGTTTAGTTAGGAATGATTCTAAACAACTTGATATAGAAATAAATTCAAATGATGGATATAGCCCCACTTCATTAAAAACTATTATGAATATGGATATATCAGAGTTAATTGATTATATCAATGAAAACTGCAACTTTAAAATTATGTTAGACGGAAAAGAGCATGTGTAAATATCCACGAATTTACTAGAGATTCATTGTTATAATTTATCAATCTGATACTTAGAAAGATTGGATCATAATGCAAATATTAATAATCTTATCCATTTTTTGATATGATTGCACATTTATTTGACGAGGAGAAATTATGAAGGGAAAAATTTTAGGTTTGGGTATAATTAGTGGGGATGATGGGAATAGATATAATTTTGAGGTAGCAGATATTGCTAATCTTGATAATAGAAATCCAGATAATTTAGCTGGTTATGAGGTAGATTTTGAAATTAATGAAAATATGG
>JARHYT010000053.1 GCA_029264775.1 Helicobacter sp.
TCATATTGCATCTGTTGGAAGACTATCAAAAGAAAAACGACAAGATATACTTATTCAAGCAATTGCAAAGAGCAAATACGCTGATATAATTAAACTACATTTGCATGGTATAGGACCACGAGAATCTTATCTTAAAGGACTTTGTGAAAAATTATTAAAAGTGCCTTATGAATTTGGCTATATTTCAGATGATTTGTTAATGCGGAATCTTTCTAGTATGGATTTATATGTGCATCCATCACAAGTAGAGAGTGAGGCTATATCATGTTTGGAGGCAATATCCTTTGGTATAGTTCCTGTAATTGCAGATTCTAAAACATCTGCTACCAATCAATTTGCCCTTGATGAAAGAAGTATTTTTAAAACAAATAATATCGATGATTTAGTGAAGAAAATTGAATATTGGATAGAACATAAAGATGAAATACGGGTTATGAGTCCCAAATATAAAGAATCATCATTACAATATTCTTTGGATACAAGTATAAAAAAGATTCTAGAAGTTTATGAAGAAGCAATAAGAGATTTTAAGGATAATAATGATTTATTTCATAGGGTTAATGGTATTGTGAAAAATAGGTAATTTTTATATATTTCTTATTAAATTGTTAAATATATTCTAAAAACTGCCGATGTTGGCATATATTGGTGTTCTTTTATATATACCGAGTAATAGATTGTATAAAATTTAGGTTGTATTTTGTCGGTTTGTTTGTGTGGAATACAAATTTCTTGTATTTAGTTGATTGATATGCTAGTCTATTAGGAGAATAATTATGGCAGGGAAGATTACCTCTCTTGGTCTTGGTAGTTCGGTTTTAAATGCAGATGTAATTGATAAGTTGCGTAAGGCAGATGAAGATAATGTCATAAAACCTGTTGATAAAAAAGTAGAGCTCAATATTGAAAAGCAAAAGCAACTTGTGGAAATAAGGACCGCCCTTGAAACTTTAAGGCAGAGTTCAAGAAAACTATCTGATTATTCTACATTCTTAGCTAGGAATGTTAGTGTTTCTGGTGATGCTGTAAAAGCAACAGCAGCAGCTGGTGTTCCTGTCCAAAACATTAATATAGAGGTTAGGCAATTAGCAAAGAGTGATATCAATGAGGTTGGTACTAGATTTTCATCAAGGGATGATGCCTTTAGCAATGAGGATGGTGTTCTTGATTTTTATAGCAATGGGCAGGAGTATCGGGTAGAAATTAAGGGTGGTATGACTGTTGGTGAGGTAAGTCAAGCAATCACAGATGCGACAGGTGGTAAGGTTATGGGTTCTATTATGAAAATAGGCGGTGAAAAGCCTTACCAATTAATGATTAACTCTAAGGAAACTGGGGAGAATAGTAGAATCTATTTTGGTTCCATGTTGAAATCAGATGGCATAGGAAATCAAGACCTATCAATCAATGGAGAGCAAGATTTTTATGTTGAGATGAAGGGTAGCGATGGGCAAATGCATAGAATTAGCGTGAATGTAAATATTCCTCAATCAGCTTCCAATAGATTTGAAATATTAAAAAGTGCATTATTAGATGCAATGAAGAGCAATGAAGCGACGAAAGATTTAGCTGAAAATGGAGATATTGTCTTTGGTTTGGCAAATGAAGGTAAGTCTTTCATAATAAATGATAAGAGAGGATTTAAGCTAAATGTAGGTGGTGAAAAAAGGGCAAATCTAGGATTCATGCAGACAGAATCTAGAGGTAAAGATTTGTATTCTAGTAATGTGGAAGTTAAGGAGGGAGCATTAAGTGGTAGTTTTCAAATTAATGGACAAACTATCGATTTAACGCAAATAACTAAAAAAGACAATACAGCAGAACAAAACGCACAAGCTATTGTAGAGGCTATGAATTCGATTAGCGGGCTACAGGCTACAACATCTATGAATAAAATATCATTTAATTCTGATGGTATTGAAGTTAATATTAAGGCTACAACTCCAGAGGAGACACAAGCACTTGCAAGCGTTGGTTTGCAAGCAGGAAAATATAGTGATTTTTCTGTTATACAAAAGAAAGTTTTTAAGTTAAAAAATGTTCAATCTGCAGCAGATGCTGAAGTTTTATATAATGGTGCAACAATAAAAAGACCAAGTAACACAATAGATGATATTGTTGGTGGGCTAACCATTAATTTACAAAAGGTATCAGAAGAAGGAAAACCAGATACAATAAGTGTTACTCAAAATACAGAGGATATTGTAAAAGAAGTGCAAGAATTTGTAAAAACATATAATGATACTGTGCCAAAACTTGATGCTGTTACAAAATTTGATCCAGATACAAAAAGAGGTGGTGTTTTTAATACAGAGTCGCTTATTCGTCGCATTCGTCCAGATTTAAATCAGGCTATTACACAGCATATAACAAATGGGCTTGATGTTAGAAGTCTCATGGATTATGGGATTACACTAAATGATAAGAGTGTTATGTCTTTAGATGTAGGAAAATTATCAAGTGCCATCAGTGCTGATCCAGAAAAAGCCAAAGAAGTTTTTTATGGTGGTGAAAAAAAGGATAATTTAGGAAAATATAACAGATATGATGGTGTTTTTGTAAAAGTAAATAAGGTTTTAGCCGATTTACTAGAAGGTGGAGAAGCTAAGTTGAAGACTTTTGAGCAAACACTTGAAAGAGAGTTGAAAAATTATAATTCAGAAAAAGATAAAGCAAAAAAGATGCTCGATGCTAGATATGATACGATGGCACAGAGATTTGCTTCTTTTGACGAACAGATAGCTAAAGCCAATAATTCTTTCAATGCTGTTCAAATGATGATTGATCAAGCCGCCGGTAACGACAAAAAGAAATAAGGAGCAATTATGAGAGCGTTTAATGCCCATAATATGTATCAACAAACTTCTGTAAGTGTTGAAAGTCCAGCAAAACTTATAGAAATGTTGTATGAAGGTATTTTAAGGTTTTTAGGTCAAGCAAGAAGGCACATGGAAAATGAAGATATAGAAAAGAAAATATACTATATTAATAGGACTACTGATATTTTCACAGAGTTGCTAAATGTTTTAGACTATGATAGAGGTGGTGAGGTAGCCGTGTATTTGACAGGTCTTTATACACACCAAATAAAGCTCCTTACGCAAGCAAACATGGAAAATAATGTTGATAAAATCGATGTTGTTGTTAATGTTGCTAAAGGTTTATTAGAGGCTTGGAGAGAAATTCACCAAGAAGAGTTAGGACGCTAATTTTTGCAAATATTTGAATACACATTTGAGCCTGTTGTTTGTTCCTGTTGAACAAGACAATGGCATATCCTCCTAATGTAATTGATTCTTTTTACAACCATTTTAGCATATATTTTTTGCATAGCGTGTATATTATATTAACACATGAATATGGGATATTTCTGCTAGAGAAACAAACCAAGTAATACTAACATACTAATCTAAATTATTTTAGATTATATTGTGTGCAACATTGAGCTATTATTGCACATTATAGCGGAGAAAGTAATAACGACAAAAAAAGACTTAAGGATGCAAATATGCAACCCGCATCTACACATAAGCAATATATATTCCAAAATAACAATAAATAATTTAAACAATAAATTGTGTTATAATATTTGAATGCAATACGAAATAAAAACTATTTTACAATAAATTCATGGGGGGCTTATGGGTAAATTATCATTAATTCTTGCAACTAATAATATACATAAAAAGATTGAATTTAGCCATGTGTTTAATGAATGTGTTATATGCCCAAATGATTTAGGGATTCTAAAGTTTGAATGTATTGAGAGCGGTAATACATTTGAACAAAATGCTCTTATAAAAGCACAAACACTTTATAGAATCTTGCAAACTAATGTTAATATTCCACAGAATTATGTTGTTATAGCAGATGATAGTGGTTTGTGCGTAGAGGCATTAGACGGAGAACCGGGTATATTTTCTGCTAGATATGCCAACATACAAAACAATATTTTGTATAATGAGAACTCTAGCGATGAAGATAATCGTAAAAGTCTTATAGATAAACTTAAGTTGAATAATTTATGGGGTAGCAAAGCTTTCTTTAAGTGTAGTATTGCTTATATAAAATATAGTCAAGAAAAATTGATACAAAATGTTGTAAGTGGTAAATGTGATGGTATAGTTGCTATAAAAGAATTAG
>JARHYT010000077.1 GCA_029264775.1 Helicobacter sp.
AAATTTTTTATTCTTTTTATACATTCTTGTTTGTTAATTATACATATACAAGCAGCAAGATCAATGCCGCCTTTTTGTCCTAATAATGCTAATCTTAAAGTCTGCATAAATATACTTGCTTTAAATGTTAGATTATTCTATATTTACACCAGAGTTTAGAGATTTTATAAATACAAACTACAAAGAGTACTTTAGCTCCGAGTGTATTTTGGGTTATATTTATGCGGTTTTATTCCACAAAGATTACAGAAACAAATATCTTGATTTTTTAAAAATAGATTTTCCCAAAATCCCTTTTGTAGATTCTAAAGACAAATTTTTAAGTTTAAGTAAGCTTGGCACTAAGCTTATAGATTTGCATTTACTAAAAAGTGATGATTTGCCTAGTGTTGGCAAACCAAATCCATAAAGATGAGAAAATAGAAATCTAAAAATTATTAAGCCAAAATATTGTGAGAACACAAAAGAGCTTTTTGTCAATGAATCTTTATGTTTTTGTGATGTTTATTTAGGTGTTTGGGAATATAAAATCGGAGGCTATAGTGTAGTGAATAAATACCTAAAAAGCCATAAAAATAAAGAAATAGATCTTAATCACTTCACCTTAATAATCCAAACTCTACAAGCAACAATTGATATAAAATCTAATCCTACAAAGATTGATTTATAAAACTGAACTTGCAAAAACAACAAAGATTTTAGCATGTAAATTGGTATAGCAATAGGATTAAAACTATATAAATTGAGTTAAATTTAAATGTAAAATAAGGCTACTTTTTGAGTAAATTGGATTGTATCTAAATGTGATTTAGTATAGAATTTAGAATCTAATACATATTAAGTAAAGTCTAGAATACTATACAAAAATAGATTTATTTTCAAACTAATCACATTTGAGAATCTAAATGTTTTAATGTATTTAAATTCAAGATAAAACAAAAAAACATGTAATCTAAAACACTCAAAGCATACACAAAGGCAAGCATATATTACAAACTAGATTCTATCAAATACTATAAATTAAATTATATTAAATTTGATTGAATCTAAAAATATGAATAACTTAGTTTGTTGTTAAATATCTAGTTTTATTTGTTTGCCTATTGGCTTTAAGCTAACTATCATATATGTCTTTAATATCACGCAGTACTTTATACATTAAGTCTTGCTCTTGTGTCAAAGCTATACGCACATAATCAACACCAACATTATTTCTCCCTAGATATGAACCCGGCAATACTTTATGTCCTGTTTTCTCATAAAGATTTTTAGTAAAAAATGTATCGCTAGTCATATTGTTTTGTATTTTTATAGAATCTTTTTTGACATTCAACCATAGATAAAATGTATATGGGAATATTTGTGTATTATTAAAAATTGTTTGTGCTATATCAAGATTTGTTGCAAACTTCTTTCTTATGTCCTCTGCATATTCTTTTTCTCTCCATGCTATTATGCTTGCTTTTTGTAATGTATTTGGCATGCTTATACCTACATAAGTTCTAAATACTCTATATTCATTTAGTATTGTTTTATCACCAGCTATAAAGCCACTTCTAAGACCGGGTGTTGAAAGTCTTTTTGAAATAGAATTTATTACAAAAGTATTTTTGAAATCTTTATTGCCAATGTTTATGCAGGCTTCAAGCAAGCTTGGCGGTGGATTTGTCTTATATATTTCGCTATAACATTCATCATTTATTAATATGAAGTTATATTGTAGGGCTAGCCTAGCCCATTCCTCTAGCTCATGTATATTTAGAATCTGTCCTGTAGGATTGTTTGGTGAATTGAGTATAACCATATCTACTTTGTTTAGATTATCTTTTGATAGCATAGGTTTAAATGAGTTTTCTTGATTTAACGGCATGTAAATAGCTCTTGCCTTATTTGCAATTTGCACGCCTTCATATATTTGATAAAATGGATTTGGAAAGGCAATGCAGGGGATTTCATTTCTAATAAATCTTTCATTAGCAAGTATAAAATGTGGAAAATTAAATAAAACTTCTCTTGTCCCAAATGTTGGTATTATTTCATCTGTTTGTAGTTTCACATTAAATCTATCTTGTATAAAGTCAATTTGAGAACAAATCAAATCCTCTTGCAAACTAGGATAATATCTAATTAAATGTGCGTTATCTTTTATTGAATCCACAACAGACTTAGGGGCATGAAAACCGGGCTCACCTATACTAAGATTTATCCCCTCTTTTTGTGTCTTACAATCTTTCAATAATTCTCTTAATTTTTCAAATGGATATGGATTAAATTGCATTTTTTTCCTTTCTTTAATATATTTGATTCTATCAAAAATAGCTTAATTTTAAATCTATTTTTGTTTGTTTAAAATGTAAGTTTTGCATTTAGATTCACTATTTCACTATTTTTGATATAATTAACCTATTCTATTAAAGGGTTTTTATATGCACAATAAACAATCATTCTTAGCACAAACAAGAAGTAAAGAGGTAACTAATAAAACTTTTATTCAGGCTATGCTTGATCCAAATGCGGACTTTGGGGGACTTTATACATTTGATAATATCGCACCATTTAAAGATATTAAAAAGCTATATTCATTAAATTATGCAGATATGTGCAAAGAGATTTTTTCTCAATTAGATATAAATTTAGATAAAGATATGTTGGATTATGCCTTGCAAAGCTATAATAATTTTCGCTCACAAGATATTGCACCACTAGTAAATATAGAATCCAATCTATATGTACTTGAATTGTATCACGGACCAACCTATGCGTTTAAGGATATGGCGTTGCAACCATTCTCAAGACTGCTAGATTCTATAGCAAAAAAACAAAATAAAAAATATTTGATTTTAAGTGCAACAAGTGGTGATACAGGACCAGCAACATTAAGTGGCTTTGCAAACTCTAGTAATATTAAAGCAATTTGTATATATCCTAAAGGCGGAACAAGTGATATACAAAGATTACAAATGACAACGCAAGATGCAAAAAACTTAAATGTTTTTGGCATAGATGGTGATTTTGACTTAGCACAAAGCACATTAAAGGCTTTATTAAAAGATAAGGATTTTAGAGATTCAGTAAATAGTAGCGGATACGCTTTAAGTGTGGCTAATTCCGTTAATATTGCAAGGATAGCATTTCAAATTGCATATTATTTTATAATTGCAAAAGAGCTTTATAAGCAAAATATATATAATTTTGATGTTATTGTACCTAGTGGTAATTTTGGTAATGCACTAGGAGCATTTTTTGCAAAGCAATTGGGATTACCTATAACAAAAATTTGCATAGCTTCTAATCCAAATGATATATTAACGCAATTTTTTACAACAGGTATTTATGATATTAAATCTAAAAAACTTAAACTATCATATTCGCCCGCAATGGATATACTAAAAAGCTCTAATATAGAGAGATTATTATTTGCGTATTTTGGTGCAGATAGAACAAGGGATCTTATGCAATCACTAGATACAAATAATTATTTTAGTATTACTAATAACGAGTTATTAGAGATACAAAAAATATTTGAGGCAAAGAGTTTTAGTGATAATGAATGTATAGGAGGCATTAGAGATTCGTTTAATAATGGTTATGTCATAGATCCGCATACAAGCAACGCATATTTATTTGCAAAATATAGAAAGCAATGTGATATAACACAAACTCAAGTTATTATATCAACCGCACATTTTGCAAAATTTGCAAGAGCTGTTTGCAAAGCAACATGCGATCTAGATTCTAAAACATTAGAATCTTTAAATGATAAAGAATTGTTATCTAATATAATATCAAGCATTAAAAACAAGCATAGCAAGGAATTAAGTATTGATTCTAGCATACTAGAGCTTTTCACCAAACAAGAGATTCATACAAAAAGATACGATGCAAACACGCTAAAAGAGCATATTCTATCATGGATAAGACTATAAACTTAGCAATAAAGCATTGTAACAAAGACTTAATTTTTTAAAATATTTGCAACAAGCATAAATTGTTATTTAGTAAATGTATAATACATGGTAGTAAATAATAACCAAGATTTTAGCACAATTAATTATATATAATTACTTACACAATCACCCATAGAATCGCACCTCATACTATGCAAAAGCAAACTATTTATGATTAAGCATTGCAAATAAAATGCACGATAAACTACTGAATCTAAAATGATTTCACACAATATATCTAATCATGTGGCAATCAATAACGCACCCAATTTGAATATAGCAGATCGCAAACTACTGAAATCTAATTGCTAGTACTAGCATGCAACTAAAAATTTACCACATGAAATGTACAAATATACAAATTCAAGCCAACCAATCAAAGACTTTATACCCTTTCATCAAATATGTTGCCTACCATATCACGCATTTTAAGCATAAGCTCAATAGCGTCCTCTGATGGAATCTCTCGTATAATTCTTTGTCCAGTGGATTCTCTCACTGTTACCACAAGCGACTTTATCTCATCGTTGTAGGAAAAATTTATATTTGTGTTAGACTTTGCCATATCTTCTTGCAAACGCTTAGATAAATCGATCATTTGCTGACGCATCTGTTCTTCATCATACATATGCTTATTTGAAGCATTATCTCTTACAACTTTTTGAAAATTTTGCAACCTTGCTTGCTCATGACTATCAACTCCATTTACTAATGCCATAATTTGATGCTGCAATGATGTTAGCGAACTTCCTTGTGTCTCCATCATAGCCTCCTTAAGCTCAATAAAGATAAATCTATAACTATACAGAATCTATCATATAAAGTTACATACTTAACATTATATCAAATATCGACAAACTAAGAGAAAATTCAAACAACTATTTGCAATCGTCGAGTTTCACAAATATACAAATACACAAGATTTTTACTTTTTTATGATATATTTACATACATATTGTTTTTATAAATCATAAGAATATATATCATTATATTTAATCTAGGGGATATAGATGACTAATTTTTCAAAGATTGGTTTTATTATGGCAACACTTGGAAGCTCTATTGGTCTAGGGCATATTTGGAGATTTCCAACAATGGCAGGGCAGAATGGCGGAGCCGCCTTTATCCTTTTATTCTTGCTTATATCTGTTGGCGTTGGTGTATCCATGTTGATGGCGGAAATGTTAATTGGAAACCGCACACAAAAAAATGCACAAGATGCTTTTTATGAATTAGATGAAAGTAATCATAAAAAATGGCAATGGGTTGGTTTCACAGTGATAGGTGGTCCTATTATATTAACTTTCTATTGTATTGTGCTTGGTTGGGTTGTGTATTATTTAGGTATTATAAGCTTTAATTTGCCACAAGATATGCAAACCTCAAAAAAATTATTTGCTGATCTCACGCAAAATATTTACATGCAGATTATAAGCTTTGGCGTTGTAGTGTTTCTAACAGCTTATTTTGTAGCAAAAGGCATAAAAGATGGTATAGAAAGATTAAATTATGTGCTTATGCCATTATTATTTATAATATTTTTTGGCTTATTAATATATGCTATGACTTTACCCAAATTCATGGATAGTGTAAATTTTATGTTTGCATTAGATTTTGGTAAAATTACACCAAAAGTGCTTGTGGAGGCTATGGGACAAGTATTTTTTTCCCTATCACTTGGCATCGGTATTATTGTAACTTATGCTGCATTTACAGAAAAAACGCAGAATCTATTTAGTGCATCAATGTGGGTTTTAATACCCGGAATAATTATATCGTTAGTAGCAGGGCTAATGATATTTACTTTTGTTTTTCAATATGGCGATAAAAGCTATGTTGCTAGCGGTACAGGATTAATATTTATGACACTACCAGTTATGTTTGGCAAGATGGGAGTATTAGGTATTATAATATGTATATTGTTCATGATAGGACTTGGTTTTGCTGGGCTTTCTAGTACAATATCTTTACTTGAGCCGTCTGTTAGATGGTTAGAAGATAAGACAAATAAAAATCGCGTTGTGTTGTCATGGAGTGTTAGCTTTGTAATATTTGCGGTTGGTACAATATTGATTTTATCTTTAAATGAAAACTATAAAGAGCTAAGCATTGGTGGCAAGTCGTTGTTTGATTGGGCAGATTGGATTAGTGCAAATATAATAATGACTCTTGGCGGTCTATTAGCTACCATATTTGTGGGTTATGCGATTAAGAAAGAGCATTTAAAAGAATGGACACAAGGTTACTTATCGCCATTTATGTTTAGCTTTTGGTTATTTGCGATAAGAGGATTAGCACCTATCATGGTTATATTTATATTTACATATGCTATATGCGATTTAATGAAAATAGATATTATTCAAATCATTACAAATCATTACAAATCATTAAAAAGCTTAGTGATGTAAATTTCTCACAATACCATTAATTGATATTGTATTTTATGGTTTAATCGCCTTTAAATACTGCACCTAGTCCGCCTAGTTGGTAATTCCATTTTGATTCTACAGCCCATTTAATGATATTGCCAACAAATCCTTTTACTTCACTTTTACCTACTAGCCCGATAGCAAATCCGTCTCCAATGGAACATATACTTCCTTGAGGTTTAAAACTAAATTTTGGAATCAAATCTTGTTGTATTGTTTCATTCTTGCTATCTGCGTGTAACAACAATTCCATTGTTTGTGCTATATAATCTCCCTGTTGTGTTGCAAGTTGTGCAGTAGGCGGATAGAATCTATTGCTCTGTGGATCTTTTAAGGCAGAGCAATCTCCTATCACAAATATATTATTCATTTCGTTTTCTTGATTTATAGGCTTTAACCAATCATCTACTTCAACTTTACTTCTCCCACTTTTGAAAAATGGAGAGTTTGCAATCACTTCATTGCCCTTTACACCGGCTGTCCAAATAATAGTGTTTGCAATAATATCTTTTTGTTCGCCATTTTGCTCTATAACTACACATCCTTGTTTGCATTCTAAAATTTTTGAGCTTGTTAGAACATTCACTCCTAATTCTTTAAGTCTTTTTAAACCAATTTGCATAAGATTTTCACTAAACATAGGTAATATTTTTGGCATAGCTTCTATGCAGTATATATTCACCAAATTAAAATCTATACCTCTTGCATCACATTGCTTTTTTATTTCTTGTGCTAGTGAGCCAGCAAACTCAATGCCTGTAAAACCACCGCCACACACTATGAATGATAAATTATTTGAATCATTGCCATCCTTATAAGCTTGCAATTTACTTTCTATGTTTTTTTGAATTTCTTTTGCACTATTATATGATGTAATGCTTTGGGTATAAACACCAACGCCCGGGATTCCAAAAGTATCAGAACTAAATCCTAAACCTACTACAAGATAATCATACTCATATTCTCCATTTTTACCTTTCACCACTTTGGAATCTATTTGTGTAATTGTATCTTCTATAGTTTCCACTTTTTCATCAATACATTCTTTTATAGAAAATATCATACTTTTATCATGTTTGCCGGTAGCAACATCATGCAAAGATATTGTTTTATAATGATATGGATTGTTATTTATAAGAGTCCATTGTGCTTGTGAAAATACCTCTTTATTTATGCTTGTAAGCAAACTCATATTTCCATAACCAGCCCCGAGAAGTAAAATTTTTTTCATATTCGTCCTTTCAGTTTGTAATTCAAGATTTTAAATTATATCATAGCTAAGCAATTTAATGTATAAAATATTTTAAAATTCATTCTTATAATATATATTATAATATATATTATAGTATTCGCTATACATTACTTGGTATTACTATATGTTTCTCGTTGAGTAGATTGTAAAGTATATTTTGACATTGAAATATATCTCTAGTTATCCATGCAAAATGTGTATTTTTATTGCTAAGCAATACAGAATCTACATCAAATCTAAAATAGTGCGGTGAGTTATTAAGTAAATTTTCAATCATTTCAAATCTATTTTCAAGTGATTTTATATCATTTGTATATATCTCTTGATAGTTTTTGTCATATTCATGTGATACACAAATTTGAATAAGCTCATTAACCTTTATAATTAAGGATTCTAAAACATTGATTAAATCAAAACCATATACAACAATTTGGTTTCTAGCCTCTGCTTTTTCACTTTTAGAATCCCTCAATGTATTTTTTAATTCTTCTACATTATGCAAAAAGTCTGCATGTTTTATTTGAATTGTATGATTATCAAGTGGCTTTATATTTTCTTTCGAATCCCTAATTAATTCAAAGATACTTTTGAGCGATTCTACTTGTTTGACAACAAGAGGTTTTAAATTATTATGTGAGAATCTGGGCCATATGGCTTTAAAAACAAACATGGCAAAAATTACACCAAGTCCAATATCTACCAATCTATCTATAACATAATGTAAAAAATCCTCATAAAGAATTGAATACATCATAACAAAACTACACATCATAAATCCAGACCAAAGCCAGAATGGAAAGACACGCAAATAAACAACAAGGAATATTAATATTATAAATAGGCAATAAAAAACAAATGTATTTGCAAAAACAGATAATATAATGCCAACGCCAATGCCAATCGCAGCACTAAAGAAGTATTCCTTGCTAATATTTTGCATACCACCAATAGATGGTCGAACAACGCTAACCACCCCAAGACTAATCCAAATACCCCTATTTATATTCAAAAGTGTGGCAAAAACAAGAGAGAGAACTATAGCTAAAGAATATTTTACGCTAAACCTAAATGTGATATTTTTATAATCAAATGCCTTTATTATATTTTTAAAACTTTTTTTAGCAGGTGGATTAAATGCCGGATCAGAATTCTTGCTAACTTTGCAAAAAGATTCCATTTTATAATATAAAATTTTAAGTATATTTTGTAATGCTCGCTCTTTTGGTGTCGTCTTTTCTAATGACAAAATTTTGTTTGCCTGCTGTTTTTTTATATTTGGGATTTTGCCAGAAAAAATTCTACTTAATTCTTCTATATTTTCTATTATTTCGTGTTGTAGGAGTGGATATTTCTTTGTAATTTTATATTCAGGTAGTATATTAACCATAAGATATATATCTTCTACTCTATATATATAAAAGATTGCTCGCTTAATGTTTTTTATCATATAATTATCGTTGTATATACTTGATTTTGTTTGCATTGTTTGTTTAATGTTGTGAATCATAGAAAATGTTAAGTCTCTGTATCTGCCAAATTCTCCATTTGAATCTATATTTTTTACCATATTTTTTAGATGCCCAAGTACAAGAGGATAATACACTTGAGTATATTTGCCATAGTTGCTAGGATTATTTAGTAATAAAAATCCTATTATAATACCTATACATGCACTACTGAAAACAACAAACATGCTTTGCTTTATTGGCAGTATAACACTAGAATCTACATATATAGCAGCAACAAGAGAATTTACAACAACGGGGATAAACATTCTATACAAATCTATAGAATGTGCTCTTGACATGCCAACACAAAAACTTAGAATTAACACGGGAATTCCAAGCCACCAAACATCATAAATGCTATGGCTTGCTAGTGCCTTCTCCGCAAGAATAGTAAAGAATCCTACAGCAAAAGTAGAACAAATTGCAAAACCAAATAAATGTGTTTTTCTATCTGCTTGTTGGCTTAATGTCGCATTAAGTAAAAAAACCTGTATAGGAGTCATGGTAGCCCATACAAGCACTTGAGGTCCAAATATAAAATAATGGGTTACTATGCTAACGCTAATTGCCACCATAGCCTTTAGAGCATACATAAAACTTAAATAGCCCGGATCATAAATTTGCATATATTTTTTTATATAATCATTATAAAAAGATCTCAAGATATACCTTTAATTTTATAATAATTTGAAATTATCTATAGTTATTTTACTCTAAGCATACATATTAATTAAAAATCATAAGATAATAATGAATTACATTATAAATAAAATTACAATTTAGCATATATGGAATACAAAAATATATACTTATTTCATGTTGATTCAACATAATACATGCTATTTTTGATTATGTATAATTTATGAAATGAGAGTAAATTCAACATGTATAGACATGATGTTTCAAGAGGTTTCGTAATATATTTATATTTTGTGTGCCTATATAATTTTACTTTGTTATAACTTTTAAGGTTGATCGATAAGTAAATGTATTATTCATAACTTCTATCAATGAATAATGCTAATTTATTAAGTTAGAATCAATCATAATTAAACTATATACTTTATTTAACTCATTTAAGCCATTAAAAGATATGTTTAAATAAATTTTATTTTAGTAGAATTCTTATCTTTTGATTTTAACTTGCAATAACATATTATTTCTTAATATGTATAGTATTTGTGGTAATTTTTTACACTATAAAATCAAATTCCATTAAAATAACATTTATATAAAACTAAAATACATATATTCTATTTTTTGGTATCTTCTATCTGAAAAGTGCTATAACTAGCTATTTAAATAATAATTATTTATAAATTATAAGTATATTACTAATCGACTTGCTAGAATCAATACCACTTTTTGATTAAGTATTATTTTTGTATTTTTTGGATAGTTATTGCATACATAAATAATATTCAATAAAGGCATATTACCTATAATGACTTTGGTAGTTTTTTAATAAAGGCAGAATGACAAGATTGTGTATATGTGTATATTGGCAAATTAACATGAGGCATATTATAATCTAATTTATAATATTTTTGGTTGTTATGTGTTAGCCTTAATGGCTATATTTATTTAATTGTAAAGCTAAAATTGTTTTTTATTTACATCATCTAGTATCTTTACCGCCAAGTTTGCCACATTATTACTAATTTCTTGCGTTTCTTTACTAACTTCTAGGTTGTTTGTTGTTGTGGTTTCTAGTTGTGATACTTGTTCATTTATTTGATTCATTCCTTCTGTTTGCTCTTCGATAGCACCAACCATATCATGTATAGATTGTGCTAGTATATTCGCACTAGATTCTATTTCACTCAAGCTTTTTTGAGTTCTCTCTGCTAGTTTTCTTACCTCATCTGCTACTACTGCAAAGCCTCTACCATGTTCTCCTGCTCTTGCTGCTTCTATTGCTGCGTTTAGAGCTAGTAAGTTGGTTTGTTCTGCAATTTCTTTTATTACAATAACAATCTTTTTAATATCTTCACTTTGTGCTATGACATCACTACTTTTAGTGCTAACATTAGCCATTGAGCTTGTAATTTCCTCTATTGATGCAGCAGTTTGTTGTAATGAACTTGCTTGTTGCTCTGAACTTTCTTGTAGTCTCGTTACAGAGGTATTCAAAAATTCACTTTGAATGTTTAATGTATTTGCTAAAATTTGAGAAGTCCGCAACATTTCTTGGATATTACTAATTAGTATATTTACGCTATTTTCCATACCCATTGGTTCATTTATAGTATTTTGAAAGTTTCCTTTATTTGCTTCTTTGAAAATATTTAGTATTCTTGATAAATCTATAGCTATATGTTCGCATAGAGCCGAACTCATTTCATTTACACAATTACGCAATGAAATCATATTTGGATTTTTAGAATCAATAATTAATTGCTTTCCAAACTTTCCTTCTTTTATTTCTTGAATAACTTCTTGAAAGCCATTTTGCAACAATTCCTCTTGTTTGTGCATTTGAGCCACAAACTCTATATTTTTATTGATTTCTTCTGACATTCTGCCAAATTCGTCATTGCTAGAAACTGTTTTAGCCTTACATTCATTAGTTTTATAGGTCAAATAATCAAAGAAATGAGAGAGATTCTGCCTTATTATATCCAAAGGCTTTAGTAGATACTTGACAATAACTATCATAGATATCAAAACAGATGCCAATATTCCCATAAACCACAACAATGTATTTATGGCAATGTTTTTTAGGTCATTTGCATAATCGCTTTGTGAATTTGTAATACATATATTCCATCCAAATTTTGTTGTATCACATACAGCCATTCTCTCATCGTTATCAAACAAAGATGTGTATAAAAATGGTTTATTGCCATTCTTTTTCATACCTTCTTTTAATGTTGCAATAAATGGTTTGCCATCCTCGCTCATTATAAACTTACCGGGTGTAACATAAAATAAATCCTCAAAAACTAAGGTTCGGCTTGTTGGTGAAGTTCTGACAATATTTATATCTTCTATAAATTTTTTTAGATATGTATCTCCAACAATTTCTGCTATAATCTTACCATTTTTATATATCGGTGCGAAAAAAGTGATTGCTAAATCACCCGTTACAATATCCACATATGGGGTAGAAAAGCCCGGCTTATTTAATGCAAGTGCATTTTTAAACCATTCTCTTGTATTTGCATCATATGTGTTACCATCTACGGTTAATATCTTTGGATAACTATAGTTTTCATCTCTTCTACTCATAATTGCTTGCCCATCATTTACATATGCTATATAAATAGCGTCAAAATCAGACAACCTTGCAATTTTATGTAAAAATTCATAAATATTATTTCTATCAAAAAGTTCATCATTTAGCTCAATTGTCGTAGCAACATTTATAAGTTTTTGTTGCTTTTCCTCCATATAGTTATTGATGTATAACGATGTGAAATCTCGTAAAATTATCTTTTGTGTATTGGAAGCCTTCATAAAACTGATTTTTGAATCAAGCCAATTTTGAACACCAAATATTACAAATGCTGTAACCAAAACACATGCCATCCCTATCTGTATCTTTTTTGAAACATTTAATACCATAAATACTCCCTTTTAATATTTTCATGAAGTAAATCAACAAACAAAATATAATTTATTCTATGTTATATTTTATTATAAAAAGTTTTATGAAAATCTAATTAACTAAAATTTTTCGCTAATTACATTGCTTTGTGGTTATTCTATAAGCCAATTTATCGGTTCTTTGCCCATTGACATTAATGCTTGATTTGCCTTCACAAATACATTGCTGCCTATAAAGCCTCTTGCAAGTGGGCTTGGGTGAGGTGCAGTTATTACACAATGTTTTTTTGTATCTATCAAGTTAGCTTTTTTCTTTGCAAAATTTCCCCATAACATGAATACTATCTTGTCTAGCTCATATGATATTTTTGAAATAATAGAATCTGTAAATATTTCCCAACCAAAATGTTTATGAGAGCTAGCTATTCCTTTTTGCACGCTTAATATAGAGTTAAGCAACAAAACACCTTTATGTGTCCATTCACTTAAATCTCCATGATGTGGCATTTTAATATTTAAACTTTGTTCTATCTCTTTGTAAATATTGCGTAAGCTAGGTGGTATTGGAATCTCTCTTGGAACACTAAAACTAAGCCCCATTGCTTGAGGAATTTCAATATTATTGATAATGTAGCTGCCATGATATGGATCCTGCCCCAAAATAACTACTTTAATATCATGAATTGGTGTCAGATTTAGTGCATTGAAAATAAGATGACTTTTTGGAAAAACAATACTATTTGCCTGTGCTTGTTTATAATGACTAATAATATTTAGAAAATAAGGCTTATCAAATTCATATTTTAAAAAATTAACCCATTCTGAATCTAGTGTTCTTGGTGCAGGCATAACTAACCTAAATTAGTGATTAGAGTTTATAGAGCCATTATATATATATTGAACAGGGCGACGAAATTCCATTCTAGAAACGGTATCATTTAATAATGCAGTGAGAATTTGCAAATCAGAGTATTTGCCACTTTCTACTGCAGCACTACCTGCTACATACAAAACCCTTACCCTTTTATACACATCATACCAATCAAATGTAACCCTATAAGAATCTCTAATTATTCTTTTTGTGCTCTTTTGAGTTGTTTCACCATTTTTTGTATCAATGCTACATGAAGGTACACCATTTATCACATTGCATACTCCAGTAGCATTAAATGTGTATTGATAGTTACTAGATGGATCTAATCTCTCTTTTGATACCTTAACATATATCACATTTCTTGCGAATGATGGTTCAATTTGACCTTGTAGATATACATTATTGAATCCTCTTTTTTTGAAAGATTCTAAGGCTTGACCAGCATAATATTTTGACGACAAGTCCCATGGATCAGAAACAATGATAGTGGGCGCGTTTGTATCAAAATCATAAGTCGGCAAAACAGTAGAATAGTATTCAGCTTTCCAATCAACACTTGAACAAGCCACAAAAATAACAAAAAGTGATGAAATAATACAAAAAGATAGGTGCTTTAAAAGTTTAGTCATTTATGTCCCTTGTATCAAAAATAAGCTCATTTTAAAAAGCAAAAAAGATTCCCCCGCATTATAGCATGAAAACATAAAGTTTTTATGCTTTGATTGTTGCTATAAATTCCTTTGTTATGTATTTGCATTAAAGAAACATACACTATACTTGTAAGCTAAAATATTAATAAATAAGTGTTTTTACACTAAAAATGTGTTAGAATTCCTAAATTTTATTTTAATTAGGAGAAGTCATGAAAAAACACATTGTTTTTTTTGAAGCGGTAGGCGGAAGCGATAAAGGTAGAGATGGACACAGAAAAGATACAGTTCCTATGATGGATTATCTTAAAAAGCTTGGTTGGAATGCAGAAGTAGTATTTTTCACTGATGAGATTTTAAAAGATTCTGCAAAAACAAATGAGATTTTTGAATATGTAAAAA
>JARHYT010000083.1 GCA_029264775.1 Helicobacter sp.
TTATGCTTTTAGAGAGAGGTTGTCAAGTAGTAGCTGTTGAGCCAAATGATGCTATGCGTGAAATAGGAATAGAACGGACAAAAAATCAAGATATAGAATGGGTTAGGGCTATTGGCATAGATTCTACTCTAAAAAGTAATGACTTTGATTATGTAACTTTTGGCAGTAGTTTTAATGTAATGGATAGGACAGAAGCATTAAAAGAAACACATAGACTATTAAAGAAAGATTCTTACTTTTCTTGTATTTGGAATCATAGAGATTTGCAGGATCCAATACAAGAAAAAGCTGAAAATATTATTATAGAGTTTGTGCCAAATTATAATAGAGGTGTTAGGAGAGAGGATCAAAGGGAGTTTATAGAATCTCATAAAGAATTATTCGATAATATAATTTATCTTGAAGAGGATTTTTATTTCCATCAAAGCATTGAGAATTATATTAATGCATGGAGGAGTGTTAAAAATCCATATTGGGATTTAGAAACTATTGATGGTAGTAAGTTATTTGATGCAATAAGTGAAAAAATGAAAGCATTATTACCAAAAGAGTTTAATATTAAATATACTACTAGATGCTGGAGTGCAAGAAAAGTTGGATAATTTAATGTGTGTGTATTCATATGTGTGGTTACACTTGACTAGTTTTATTAATAAAATGTAAAAAATTTTTATTACAATTGTTTATGGATTTTGTTACTTGTTTAAGTAAGATGAATTTATAATAATGCAAGGTAGAATCTTTTGCATTGCATGGCTAAATGAGTTTATTAAACTACAAATACCTTTTTGTATGGCATGATTTTAGTATAATAAAATCTAAACATTCTAATATTATATGATATATCATTATCCGCATATCTGTAGCTTGTTACACCATAAAATAATTTAGCTTTAATAAGAGTAATATAATTATTTGCATTTTATGCTACTCTATATTTATATATGTAAAGATGAATGATATAAAATAAAACGATTAATCTTTTTAGGTAAATAATATATAATTAAGATAATGTTTCAAGAATTTGTATTAAATCATGCAGATTATCTCTACATAGATTAACCATGATATGTTTTATAATACTCTATTTTTAAATCTTAATTACTGCATAGCAATAAATTTTACTGGTTTTGTATTTAATTTGATAGTTCCGAGTTCAGCACAAATAGAGCAACGATATGTATAAAATGGTGAATTTCCACCACATAAATCACAATAATATATAAATTCAATATCACCTTTGATACCTGAAGAGTAATTTTCTAGCAATTGCAGTACCTCCAGTGTAAAGTTAGAAGAATTTTTGTATTCATTTATATAACCCTTTGCACGATAAATTTCTAATATGTCTTCATGTGTAGAGATAAAGTCAAAAGGAATCTCATGTTTTTTAAAATGCCAAAGCATATCTAGATATTGCATTACATTGTTGCTTTCTAATATTTTTTGCCAAAATAATCCAATATTATATAATCTAAAATGACGCAATATTACATTATGCATGCTAGCATCTCTATTGTAAATTGATAGCAATTGTTCTTGTTGTTGTATTAATGATATGCTGTGATCATTGCATATTTGCATTACATTAAAATAGTTTTTCATATTTATAATTTTTTGTGCATTCTTGTTATTTACACTAAAGTTATTATATAGTTCCTCAAGGCATTCAAGTGCGGACAATGCCTCGTCATATTGTTTTAGATTTTCACATGTTCGTATATAGTACTCTAATACACGAATATTATGAGGATAGTTATGTAATATTTCTGAGAATATAACTTTACTTCTTTCTATAAAACCAGCTTTGTAGTAGCTTTCCCCAAGAAATTCCAAAATATTTGCCTTTTCATCTGCATTTTTTACGCATTCATTTAGCGTTTTATATATAGAGATGGCTTGTTCATGGTCACCAGCCTTTGCGTATGTTTGTGCGATTAATATAAGTGTTTGCGTAGAATTATTACTATATTTAATGAAATCTTGTACTCCTTGATTTAAATCAATACTATTAAAACTTTTACTTAAATTACTCAACAATTCCTGTCTTTTTCTGTTTCTTTGCTTGTTTTTTATTGAATCAAAAACAGCGACGAATGCAATGATAAAAAGCAAAACACATATACCAACTATAGGATTCCTGTAATCACCTATAAAATCTAACATTGCACGCCTTCTTGTGTAACTAAAATATTATCTAACAAATACTATTTTTGATCTATTTCTTACCCTTTCAAAATATTCTTTTAATATCCTTTCTTGATTATTTGTAATTAATTTTTGCACTATATAGTTTTTAGCTCTTTCAAAATCAATGTGTTCTGTATCTATTTTTTGTTTTACATAAAATAATACAAAGTTGCCATCATCAGTATCAAGAATTTGAGTAAAAGAGTTTTCAGGAGTCATCAAAAATACATCAGCAATGTGTGGTGGTAATGAATTTATTTCTAGTTTTTCCTCATCTTTTGCAATATCATTTGGTAATTCAGAATCTATGCCATTTTTACTATATTCCTTAAGACTACTTTTATTTTTACTTACAAATTTTATACTTAGTACCTCTTTTGGTACAATAAACTCATTTTGATTTTCATTGTAATATTTTCTCAATTCATCTTCTTGTCCTACATTGCTTGAAAAAAGTATTTTACGCATTAGCTCTTGGGCTAGCATTTGCTCTTTCAGTTTAGTTCTATATTCTACTAAATTCATACCCTCTTTCATTATCGCGGCATAAAATTGTTCCATATTCATTCCATTTTGTTGGGCTATTTGTTCTATTTGCGTTTCAATCTGTGAGTCAGAAACTTCTATTTTCAATCTCTTTATCTCGCTATCTTTTAATTTTTCCATTACTAAAGCATCTGTTGCACGCAATCTATCAACATTTAGCATCCTTTGTGCTTTTTGTATAGAATATAATGTAATTGGTTCTCCATTAACAAAGAGTGCTATACCACCGATTACATTTGATTTTTCTAGGTTGCTATGTAAATCGGCTAAATCGTTTGAAATACCATTGCCACTATGGTTATCATGGTTATCGTTTGATGCAGAAAGACTACTTATATTTGTTATTAACATTGAAAACACTAGTGATAACATATACTTTTTATTCATTATTATATCCTTAGAGTAATTACTCTTACTATACTAACACAAATATATAATTTTTGATAAAACAAAATGTATTATCAAAAAGTAAATAATGTAAATAAAATTTTGATATTTTTTAAAATTAAACTTTTTTTAAACTCTAACATTGTAAAATTAGTTAAGTATAATATACAAAGTAATTAGATCCATGTTGCATTTATTTGCTATTTTGGATTTATTATTAACCCAATGACTTGATTTTTAAACGGAGGAGTTATTAAAGATATGCGTGAGATTCAATGTGAGACAATTTCTGAGGCTATTAAGGAATTATGTATTAAGGCTTGTTGTGTGCAAACTCCAGACATAAAAAGTGCGTTTAAGAGGGCTGAAGAGCGAGAGACTTCTGCTATAGGTAAAAACATATTAGGAACTCTAATTAAAAATGGTGAAATAGCACAGAAAAATATGATGCCAATATGTCAGGATACTGGAATGACTGTTGTCTTTGCTGAAGTCGGTCAAGATGTTCGAGTAGTAGGCGGTTTGTTTAGTGAAGCGATTAATGAGGGCATAAGAAGGGGGTATAAGGATGGGTATCTAAGAAAATCTGTTGTTAATGAGCCACTTTTTGAGAGGAAGAATACAACAGATAATTCTCCCGCGGTATTACATACAGAGTTGGTAGAGGGTGATAAGATTAAAATAACAGTTGCACCAAAAGGTTTTGGTAGCGAAAATAAAAGTCTATTAAAAATGTTAGTTCCAGCAGATGGATTGGAGGGTGTAAAAAAGTTATTTTTAGAAGCAGTTAAATTGGCTGGACCAAATGCTTGTCCTCCTATGGTGCTTGGTGTAGGTATCGGTGGAACTATGGAGAAAGCCGCAATTCTTGCAAAAAAAGCTGCAATAAGATCTATAGATTCTAAGAATCCACATCCAAAATATGCAGCTCTAGAGGAAGAGTTATTGGAGCTTGCAAATAAAACAGGTGTAGGTCCTCAAGGATTAGGTGGGAATACAACTGCATTTGGCGTAAATGTTGAGTGGTATCCAACCCATATTGCGGGTATGCCAACTGCAATTAATGTGAATTGCCATGCAGCAAGACATTATAGCATTACTCTGTAATTTATATATGTCTTAATATATCGTGCTTGTTGCTAGGTGTTTAAGTTTGTCTTTTTTATATATTTATATATCTGTTTAATTAGAATGATTAATAGATATTTTCATTTTTAATTTGTTTTATGCAAATTAATTATGGTATTTTATTTGCATATAATTTCGTATAATTTTAGTATTAAGGAGCTTATGATGTTGCTACAATGGGATGATAAGTATAGTGTGAAGAATTACTTGATTGATGAACAACATAAGAAATTGTTTGAACTTGCAAATATGGCTGATAATATGATTGGTAAGCAAACCGATCCAGCGGAAATTAAAAAAATGCTTGTTGCATTATTTGATTATATGAAGACGCATTTTAAAGATGAGGAATTATATATGGAGAGTATAAAGTATCCGTCTTTAGAGCTACACAGAGAGCGACATAAACAAATTGTTTTTGAAATGACAAATCTTGTGAGGAATATGAAGTATGATTTTAAGCAACAGCTTCTAATCATAATGGAACAATGGCTGTTAAGGCATATTTTGCAAGAAGACATGGAGTATGCTAAATATTGTGAAGAAATGAATGAGGAAAGAGCAAAAAAAGCAAAAGAGAAAGTGGCTATTGTTGATAGCAACAAACATCATGATGAAGTTTTGAAAAAATCTGTAATGGAACCAAAGTCTGGCACAAAAAAAGGGAAAATGCATATGTATACATGCTTATGTGGTAAAACATATAATATTGCTCCAGATATACATACTAAGATACAAGCGGGTGATGGCGTGAAATGCCAAGATTGCACCACTTTTATTAAGTATATAACAGATATAGAAGCTTAATTTTAGGATAGCTCATGTTGCCAAAGTGGGACGATAAGTATAGCATACATAACTTTATGATTGACGAACAGCATAAAAAATTGTTTGAGCTTGCAAATATCGCCTATAATATGATAGGTAAGCAAACAGATAATGCAGAGATAAAAAAAATACTTGTTGCATTGTTTGATTACATGAAGACACACTTTAAAGACGAGGAAACATATATGGAAAGCATTAATTTTCCTCTTTTAAATGCACATAGAGAACATCATAGGGAAATTGTATCTGAAATGACTTTACTTATTAGAAATATGAAGTATGATTTTAAGCAACAGCTTGCTATCATAACAGAACAATGGCTTGTTAAGCATATTATACAAGAAGATATGCGAATTGGAGAGTATCAGCAAGAAATGCTAGAGAAAAAGAAAGCTAAAGCGGATAATGTTTTAGAATCAAGCGATGAAGTATCTAAGCAAACTGATGTATCCTCGAAACATCCTACACAGAATTATTTAAATAGTAGTGATGAGATACATTCTACAAAGCCAGTTGGTGATAATGGTGTGCTACATATTTATAGTTGCATGTGTGGTAAGGTATATAATATTTCGACACAGATTCATGAAAAGATTCAAGGTGGTAAGCTTATTTATTGCAAACATTGTAGTTCAAAAATTACCTACATAAATGATATGAAGGTATAAAATTAGTTTTTAAAGGAGATTATTATGTCAAAACAAGTTATATTGCAAGCACCATTTACAAGGGATGATGCCAAAAAGTTATGTGCAGGTGATACTGTGTTGATATCTGGGACAATTATAGCTGCTAGAGATGCAGCTCATAAGGCTTTGACAGAGGCATTGTCTAGAGGTGAAAAATTGCCCGTTGATTTAACAAATCAAACTATTTATTATTTGGGTCCTAGTCCAGCTAAACCGGGCAATCCAATTGGTTCTGCTGGACCAACAACAAGCGGTAGAATGGATAAATATACTCCTATGATTATAGAGCAGGGTATAAGTGGCATGATTGGCAAGGGTTATAGAAGTCAAGCTGTAATAGATTCTATGATTAAGCATGGAGTTGTGTATATGGTTGCAGTTGGTGGTGCCGCAGCATTGATTTCTAAATGTATAAAGAAATATGAGGTGCTAGCCTATGAGGATTTAGGACCAGAGGCTGTAGCAAAATTAACAATTGAGGATTTTCCTGCTATTGTTGCTATAGATTGTAATGGTAACAATTTCTATGAAAAAGGTCAATCGGAATATAGAGAGATATAGACATATTTTTTATTAGTTTAATTTATATAGTAAGCAATTCTTTTGGCTTTATCTGCATGGTAGTTTTTAATTGTTTGTAGTTAAATATTTATCATGTTTTGCTGTATCACAGTGCTTTAGCATAAATGAAGCCATTATTAAAGCTCTAAGCGATTATTTATTTTGAATTAGTTTGTATCATATGAATCTTTAAGGTAATACCAAATAACTTTTATTTGTTAGTAGTCAAGTTTATGAAATTATTCATAGTATTATAAACTATTTATAAATAATTGCGTGAGTTCATCATTACATTACTTTAATAATTTAATCATAAATTAGTCTTATTGTATGGTATGAACTACTTAAACTATATTAAGTAAATTATTGCTTTCTAGAATATTTTGACATTTAAGCGTATTGAAATATTTTTTATGATGATAATCGTTAGATTGCCTATTTTTAGTTTATTTTTTATTGCTCTAAATATGATCTTGTAATCAAATTCTGTATAGGTTTAAATCTTTAACTGATATTTGATGTTGTTGTATTTAATAACTATTATTCGATGTATATAGAAATTAGTTGCAATATAATTTTCCATCTTATATACTTTTTTCAACCTACATTATTGACAACTATTTTAAATTATCATTAACAATTAGTAATTGATTTGGCTTTGTTGTAAGTTACTTTTATAAGACCTTACTTATTAACCTCTGTCATATGTGTAAAATATTTAGCATTCATATTGCATGTAAAATAGCTAGTTTATTTTTCCATTGCAAAAATACTCAAATCTGCAAATATATTCATAATCTATGTAGAATCAAGATTGTTGTTCTAAAGCATTTTTTAACTCAAATTCAGCGTTTTCAAGCATTTTATTAGCTTGCGATATATGTTCTTGTGCCTCTTTATAAAGTCTAATACCATCTTTTAAATTTAATGAATTATCATTTAATGCCTGTATTATTTCTTTTACTTTTTCTACTCTATCCTCAAAATCAAGCTCTTGTTTTTTATTTTTCATCATTGTCCTTGTGGTATCAAAATATAGTATAGATTGTAGCAAAATAATTTTAAAATTGCATTGATATTGATGAAATCACTAAGGCTTAATGGCTATACATTCAATTTCTACTTTACTTCCTTTCGGTAGTTCTTTGACTGCTATTGTGCTTCTAGCTGGCTTATGAGCAAAGTATTTAGCATAAACTTCATTAAACTTTGAAAAATATTCCATATCACTAATATAAACAGTTGTTTTTACAACATATTTTAAATCACTTTTAGCTTCTTTGAGTACTTCTGCCAAATTTTTACATACTTGATGAGTTTGAGATTCTATATCAGAATCTAAAAAATCACCATTTGCCAATAAAGGTATTTGTCCGGAAGTAAAAATTATATTACCTGCAATAATTGCCTGTGAGTATGGTCCTATAGCTTGTGGTGCTAATTGCGTTTTAACTATTTCTAAAGTTTTATCACTCATTGTAACTCCTATAAAAATAAGGATAATTCTAACATACTTTAATCAATAAAATATCACAATGATTTTTGTAATGTATTTGCATTTTGCATCCATTTATATAAAGATTCCCAATCTTCTTTTGATATTAGATTTTTGGCTTCTAAAAAATGAGTTTCAAATTCGTTAATGGAATCTAGTAAATTTTTCTTATTGTGTTTAAAAATATCTTTCCATGTTGTTGGTGAGCTATTTGCTAATCTTGACATACTCCTAAAACCACCGCCTATTAATGCTAATATATTTTCAGGTTCTTCTTGAGATAAAACCGTATTTGCAAGAGCAAAGCTTATTATGTGAGGCAAATGTGATATATATGCCACATGCTTATCATGGCTTAATGAATCCATTTTAATAATTTGCATGCCTATATTAACAAAGATTTCTTTTGCAAATGCAATTTGAAAAGCTCCACTTTTATCTATATCTGTTAAGATTAGTATTTTATTTTTAAACAAATCTTTTTCTGCAGCTTTTGGACCACTATTTTCTGTCCCACTCATAGGATGAGCCCCTACATAATTTTTTCTTATTTCTGTTTTGATTAATGTGTTTATATTATGTTTCGTGCTACCCAAATCAATGATTGTTTGAGTTGGTGAAATATCCTTAAAATTATTAATCAAAGGTGCAACAGCATCAAGTGGGATTGCTATGAAAATTACATCACATTCACATATTTCCTCCGTATTTGCACACTCATCAACTAATCCTAAAGTTAAGGCTTGTTTCTCATGTAATGAGTTAGAATCATGTCCCAAAATTCTTTTAAACATCTTTGTATCTTTCAAAGCCAAACCAAGAGAGCCACCTATTAAACCAAGCCCTATAATACCTGCTTGCATACATATCCTTTAAATTTTATTTAGATTCCATTCCCACCATAATAATTATATTTTATAAATATCTGCAATTAACCTTACAGTACGAAGCAATTATATATTAGATACAATATAATTGTAATTATTATAAATAAAAATGTAGCAAGCTAAATAAAAGAAAATGGAAAGAGTGATAAAGCAATATAAGCTACTCTGTTTTGTAGGGAAAAGCCAACACATAATACTCGCTAAGATAATGGATAGAGCATTATCATTGCACCTAATACTACCGAACCTTTTTTAGCCGCCAATACCGCACCATTATACACCAAAGATTTTAAAATAATTAAAAATTTCTCGTAAAAAGTAAATTTTCATTATATACTACTTTTAGAATAATATAGGATTTTCTGAATTATTAAAAAAATCTTTATCTTTGTATTTTAAATGATTTAAAAAACTACCTAGAGTTTTTAAAGCTAAGATTAAAATATTTTCTCTTTTAATAATATATTTAAGATCATAGAAACTATATAGTTACATTTCAATACTTTTTAAGAGGTAAAACTTGTTATAAAAAGATTCTAACAAATTTATAATTTTAGTGTGCGTCAGCATAAGTGCAAATGAATTGTGAAGAATGCGAGATGATAATCATAAATAAAAAATTATATTTGAGTAAAAATAGTAAAAAATGTTGTGTTTTGAAAGTTCAAAGCATAAAAATTCATTGTGAATAAAATGTATTTTTATAATTAGTTGTGGTTTATAACAATATATAATTTCTAGAGTATTTAATATGTAAAAGCTAATCATATAGAAATGCTAGCACGCTCGCATAACTTGCAAATAATAATCAATACATAAATATATAAAGTTATAGTATTTTTTAAGGGCTCATTTCTATTTCTATTAATTCCGCCTCATTTCTTCTCAATGCTACATGAGCTCCTGATATATATATTGTGTATGTATGCTGCCATAATGAAGTATATCCGGTTGTAATCTCTACACCCTCATATATACCTAGTGAATAAAGCCTATTTTTTAAATTGCTTTCTATGCAATTCAAAGATTTTATTTTGTATGTATATCCCTTTTTTGCCTCGATTAATGTCATATTTAATCCACCATAACAAGATATGTAATTTTGCAAAATTATAAAAAAGTATTATAAAATGGTAACATAAAATTATAAATTGAAAATCTTTATGCTACAATTATAATTCATTTCAGCCTTTAGGCTAGTACTTGATTTTAAGGATTTTTCGTGAAATTTAATCAGCATGTATGTAATTTGCCTACATATGAAGTTGGTAAGCCTTTAGAGGATGTCGTGCATGGCGATAGCGTTTCATATAATCAAGTAATTAAATTGGGTAGCAATGAAAATCCATTTGGAGTATCGCCCTTTGCTAAGCATGCTATCATTGAAAATGCAAGTCTTGCTAGTGTGTACCCCGATGATTCCTATTTTGAATTAAAAGAGGTTTTATCTAAGAAGTACTCTGTTGAAAGTGGCAATGTTATAGTTGGTAGCGGTAGCGATCAAATTATAGAGTTATGTATTCATGCAGTATGTAATAGTGAATCTAAGATTCTAACAAGTAAAACTACCTTTGCAATGTATGAAATTTATGCCCAACATGTTAATGCTAATGTTATAAAAACCGATGATTTTTTACATAATTTGGATTCTATGTTAAAATTATATAAGAAGTATAAGCCAGATATTATATTTTTATGCACGCCGAATAATCCGCTCGGGGAGGCTTTAAAAAAAGATGATGTTATTAGGTTTTTAAATGCCTTGGATGATGATTGCTTGGTTGTGCTTGACTGTGCGTATATGGAGTATTGTGCCTATAAAGACGATGAATATTTAATTTCACCAATCGATGTTTTGCAGTTTTCAAATGTTATTTATTTAGGAACTTTTTCAAAATTGTATGGTTTGGGCGGTATGCGTGTTGGTTATGGTATAGCAAATAAATATATTATTGACACTATAAATAAGTTAAGACCGCCATTTAATGTAACTCATATTAGCTCAAAAGCAGCGATTGCAGGTCTTAATGATAGCGATTTTATAGCACTTTCATTGAAAAATAATTTTGATGAAATGGAGAGATACAATAAGTTTGCGTTAGATAAATCTTTGAAAATTTTGGAATCTTATGCAAATTTTGTTACTTTCCTATTGCATAATCAGTTAAATTCTACTAAAATAGTAAATTACTTATTGCAACAAGGAATTATAGTTAGAGATTTAAAAAGTTATGGTTTGAATGCTATAAGAATTACCATTGGCATAGCTAGTCAAAATGAGATTGTGATTAAGCACATGTCAGATGCTATAGATAATATATGAATTAATTTTGTAAGGAAGGTAAGTTTTGGATTTTAAAGCGATATTTACGCAGTTACAGAATCTAATAGGGAAATTAAATAGAAAACAACAGATTGTTATTCTCGTAACAGTTGTTGTCATTGTAGCCTTCCTATCGTATTTGTTGGTATCCTCTCTAGGTTCTAAGAGAGGAGATGCTAGCGATGGTTATGGTGTCTTATTTTCTGCTGAAAATCCAAATGATGCCGGTTCAGCCATCACATATTTAAAGCAACAAAATATACCTTACAGGATGTTAAATGAGAATACTATTGCAGTTCCACAAGATAAGGTATTTACCTTAAGGAATGAGCTTGCGTCTCAAGGTATTATTAAAGGCAGAGTAGATTATGATATATTTGATGAAAATGCTTTTGGACAGACAACTGAAGAGTTTGAGGTTAAAAAAATAAGAGCTATAAGAGGACAATTAGAAAAAACTTTAATGTCCCTTGCACCTATACAAGATGCACGAGTAGAAATAGCAGTACCAAAGGATGATGTTTTTGTAAAAGCTAGGGCTATCCCTAGAGCAAGCGTAGCATTAACTATTAAGGATGGAATGAGTCTAACACAAAAACAAACTTTTGGCATAAAAAATCTAGTTGCCAATTCTTTTAATGGTTTGACTCCAGAAAATGTGTTTATAGTTGATCAACATGGTAACCCTATTGGTGTACAAAGCCCAGAAGAGATAGAAAATGAGCAAGCCTTCAGAAATTTAAAGTATAAGATAGAAGCAGAGCAGGATAGAGCAAATAAGATTAAACAAGCCTTGAGTCAACTTGCTGGCGGTGTTGATCGAATGACTGTTAGTGTGAATATGGATTTTGACTTTGGTAAGCAGGAAAGTAAGGAGATAGAGTATAGCAAAGAGTCAGCTGTTGCAAGTGAAACAGGAGAAGAGATTGAGAGAAAAGGTTTAGCACCAAAAGATCCGGGCGGTGTTCCGGGGGTAATAAACAATATTTCAGAAACTAAAGATTTAGATTCTAATAATAGGGAAGAATATAGAAAAAGCTCATTTGTTAAAAATTATTTACCAGATCAAAAGACTACTACCACTAGATTACAGACTCCTTTATTGAAAAGGATGACTGTTGCTGTTGTTGTTGATGGTACTTATGTTGAAGAGACAGATGAAAAAACTGGTTTTGTGAATATGAAATACATTCCACGAACTCCTGAAGAATTAGAGAAAATAAAAGAGATAGTGGAAGCATCATCAGGATTTGATAAGTCTAGGCAGGATATGGTAAGCGTTATAGCCGGACAATTAAATTCGATTGGTTCAGGAAAACCTCCTCTAACTAGTTTTGAGAAGGTAGCACAGGCAGTTGAAAAGTATCTTGGTCCGTTCATGCCCCTGTTAAGGTATGTTCTGGTTGTGATTGTTTTGTTCTTCTTTTACAAAAAAGTTATTGCTCCTTTTGCAGAGCGTATGCTTGAAGTTCATGAGGAGGAAGAAACAGAGAAACAGCCATTGTTTGATTTTGATGATGACGATGATACGCTTAATCGTGCGAATGAAATGCGAAAAAGAGTTGAAGAACAGCTAGGAATTGGTGGCGGATTCAATGAAGATGCAGTTAAATATGATGTTTTACTAGAGAAAATTAAAGAAGCAATACGCACAAAACCAGATGAAGTTGCAGGCTTGTTTCAGGCTCTTATTCGTGATGAAATTGAAATGAAGTAGTACAATATAAGTTCAAGTTAAGGAGTATATCATGGCAATGACTTTAACACCTAAGCAAAGATCTCAATATGATGAATTATCTATGTCTGAAAAAGTTGCTATTTTACTCATTCAAGTTGGGGAAGAGATAACTAGTGAAGTATTTCATCATCTTGATATAGAATCTATTACTGAAATAAGTAAGCATATTATGCAATTGGGCGGTACGGATAAGGCTGTAGGTGCTGCAGTTTTGGAGGAGTTTTATACCATATTGCAGTCAAACCAATACATAAATTCTGGTGGTGTTGATTATGCTAGAGAATTACTTATTAAAACTCTTGGTCCAGACATTGCAAAAAGAGTTCTTGATAAACTTGCAAAAACTATGCAATCTACTAAGAATTTTGGTTATCTTGATAAGGTTAAACCGCAACAATTAGCAGATTTTATTGTTAATGAGCATCCGCAGACAATTGCTCTTATTTTGGCTCATATGGATTCCGGTGGGGCAGCTGAGACTTTAGGATTTTTTACAGATGAATTAAGGGCTGAAATCTCTATTCGTATGGCGAATTTAGGTGATATATCGCCTTCTGTTGTAAAGCGTGTTTCTGCGGTTTTAGAGCAACAAGTAGAATCTTTAACCAGCTATAAAGTTGAAGTTGGTGGTCCTCGTGCAGTTGCAGAAATGTTTAATAGAATGGGGCAAAAAACTGCTAAAGCTACCCTAGCACAAATTGAGCAAAGAGATGAGCAATTGGCTAATGAGATTAAAGAAATGATGTTCACATTTGAAGATATGATTAAACTAGACAAATCTGCTATTATAGAAATCTTGAAAGTTGCTGATAAGAAAGATTTAGCCTTGGCATTAAAATCTAGTGCAGATGAATTGAAACAAAAGTTTATGAGCAATATGAGTTCTAGGGCTAGTGAGCAATTTGCTGAGGAAATACAATTCTTAGGTGCAGTTAAGGTTAGGGATATAGAGGCAGCACAAAGAAAAATTATTGAGATAGTACAGAATCTTTCTGAACAAGGCTTAATACAATTAGGAGAACAAGACGATGTTATCGCGTAATCATAATTTGATTCAAGAGGAGAAGATGAGTGATCACACTGTAAATAAATATGAATTTAAGGCTATTGTTCCATTGGAGACTAAGTCTGCTATTGAAGTTGATGATTTGGATGAAAACGAGCAAACTAAAGATTTATCTGTAATTCAAAAATCACAAGGCATGAACTCTCTTGAAAAAGAACTAATTGAGAAACTTTTATATAAAAGTGATGAGTTATCTGGTAATTTAGCAAAGCTTGAAATGCAATTTGAAAAAAATCAAGTTACAATGCAAGAGACATTAGAAAAGACAAGCGATGAATCTTATAAGAGAGGTTTTGAAGAGGGAAAAAATGAAGCAAGACAAAGTATGGAAAGTGAGATTAATCAAGAAAGAGATAAAATTATTCAATCTCTTATAACTCTTGAAAATGCCCTAAAACAATCTCAGGTGCATTTAGAGGCATTAGAAAAAGAATTGAGTTCCATTGCTATTGATATGGCTAAGGAAGTAATAGTAAAGGAAATAGAGGAGAATTCTCAAAAGGTTGCATTGGAACTTACTAAATCTCTTTTATCAAATATCATGGAAGCAACTCAAATCGGTATAAAAGTCAATCCTATTGATTATGTTTTCTTAAAGGAGAATCTAAAAGACCGAGAGAAAATACAAATTGAGGCTGATAATGCGGTATCGCGTGGTGGTGTCGTGATTTCCTCAAATCTTGGAAATTTGGATGGCAATATAATGTCTAGATACAAGATGCTTAAGCAATCTGTATTGGATAATTTAAAAGATTGATTATATAGAGAGCTTTTTGATGGCAGAAATTTTTCCGGCAATTGATATAATGGATGGTAAGGCTGTTCGTTTAACAAAAGGTGAAAAACAAAGTGTAAAAGTCTATGGTGATGCTGTTGAGTTTGCTAAATATTTTGAAGAATGTGGTGCTAGATGGTTGCATATAGTTGATTTAGATGGTGCATTTTATGGAAGTCCCAAAAATCTTGCTACTATATCTAATTTAGTTTCTAATACTTCATTAAATATACAAGTTGGAGGTGGTATTCGTGATGAGGATACCATTTACAAGTATTTAGATATTGGTATTTCTAGAGTTATACTTGGTTCTGTGTTAGTAGATAACACAGAGTGGGTAATAAATATGGCTGATAAATATCCATTAGCTGTAAGCATAGATACAAAAAATGGTAAGATAGCAACTCATGGATGGGTTAATGTTAGCTCCATAGATTCCATAGATTTTGTAAAAAAATTACGGGATAGTGATATAAAGGCGATTATATGTACTGATATAAATCAAGATGGGTTATTGTCTGGTATGAATCTAGATTTTACTCAAGAAATTGCTAGGCATAGTAATATTTTTACTATAGCTAGTGGTGGTTTTTCTGGTTTGCATGATATAGAGAGATTGCAAGAATATCCTCAAATAGGTGGTGTTATCGTAGGAAAAGCGTTTTATGAAGGTAAGGTTGATTTTAAAAATATAAAATTTTAATTTTGGTTACTAAAAATATGTTATAATGCGATAAGTTTTAAGGTTAATTATATTTTAAGGAGCATACATTGAAGTTGCTTGTAGTTGATGATAGTTCTACGATGAGAAGGATTATTAAGAACACACTCCAAAGGCTTGGTTATGAGGATATTTTAGAGGCTGAACATGGTGTTGAGGCTTGGAATCACATGACAACGGTAGAAGGCATAGATGTTTTGATTACTGATTGGAATATGCCCGAAATGAATGGTTTAGAGTTAGTTAAGAAGGTTCGTGCCGAAGATAAGTATAAGGATATACCTATTATTATGGTAACTACAGAAGGTGGGAAGTCTGAAGTGATAACAGCATTAAAGGCTGGTGTAAATAATTATATAGTCAAGCCTTTTACCCCGCAAGTTTTGAAAGAGAAGTTAGAAGTTGTGTTAGGTATAAATGAGTAGCTTTTCTATAGCTTGTTTATATAAATTTATTTTTTGTTGGTATTTTTGATATATTTTGTGTATATCAGTTTGAGTATGTTTATCCGTTATGGATGTTTTTTGGTGTATTTGTTTGTGCTATTAAAAAATTGCTTTTTAGTTGCAACTCTTTAAGCTCATCATGTACATCTGAGTCCCATACAATTCCACTGCCGACTCCGTATCTGTAGTATTTATCACATTTGCTTTTGTGTAATGTTCTGATTGGAATGTTAAATATACTTTCTTTTTTGGAGATTACCCCTATTGCACCACAATACACCCCCCTTTTTCTTTGTTCTAGCATATTTATAATTTCTATTGTTTTAAGTTTTGGTGCTCCAGTTATTGAACCACATGGAAATATAGCTTGTAATATTTCTAACAATGTGCAGTTTTTAGGTAATTTTGCTGTTATTGTGGAAGTCATTTGATGGAGTGTAGGATAGGTTTGAATTGCAAATATATCTTTCACCTTAACACTGCCTTGCAATGCTATTTTGCTTAAATCGTTTCTTAATAAATCAACTATCATAACATTTTCACTTCGATTTTTAATGTCGTAGTGCAATGTTTTTACATTTTTAAAATCTTTTATTCTATCTATATTTTTTTGTATTTTATTTTTTTTATACATTTTATATAGATAAATATCATCAATAGATTCTATATCTGTATTTTTATTAGTGCCGAAATGTTTTGATTTAAGGTCTGTAAATCCTCTATTTATTGTGCCCTTCATTGGTTTTGTGGTTATTTTATTATTTTTTAATCTAAAAAATAATTCAGGTGAAAATGATAAAATATGTAAAAAATCATTTTTTATATAGGCTCTATATTTAGTATTTTGTTTATGCAGTATTTTATTGAAATACGCAAATTCATTAATTGATAATTTTGGTATTAGCAAAACCTCTTGTGTATAATTAGTTTGGTATGTGTTGCCATGCAATATGTTTTTTTTAATCTCTGAAAAATCATTTTTGTATTTTATTTCATCTATATTCTTATAAACATCAAATAGTATTTTATCATTTATAAATTTTTCTTTTTTTGGTTTGAACTTTTTTCTATCTTTAAAAAATTCAAAATACAATAATGGTTCTTTATTGTTTTCAAATGTTTCCTTTTTGTGATATAAACTAGAATCTTTAAATTGATTTGCTTGTATTAATAACGCACACTCATAAGTCATATAACCTACAAAATAGCCTTTTTTCTTTGATCTAATATGTTTTTGCATATATTGCAAACACATTGTAATTTCATTGTAGTTAAATGCTATTAATATTTTGCGTGATTTTATGTAAGAATGATTTCCGAATACAAACATAATTTTCCTTTATATGTGTAATTGTATTAAATTAATGCAAATCAATATAAATATTATATTATACCTAATGGATATTTATATGTATGATAGATTGGGTAGAACATATCTAAACCAATGCCACAAATATAAAAAATAAAATTTCTCAATTTATATAAGTAAAACAGATTGTTTTAGTTATGTATGCTAAAATATCTAAGTTATTTTATTGGATAGTATCTTGTTTGTATGACAAATAAGTTTTAGTTGCTATGTAAGTTTTATTTAATAAGGTGTGTTTATGGAACTGAATGGTAAATTAGTTAGATATTTAGATAATAATGTGGAGTTTATAGGGGTTTTAAAAGATAGTGATACTATGGTAATGCCACTTGATATAAGCAATAATATGAATGAGTTTATTGTTAATTATGATAGATTCAAAAAATTACTCAGTGTTAATAATCCACATATACCGCTTGAGGATGTAAGGTTGTTATCTCCAATTAAAACACCATTACAAGATATAATATGTCTTGGCATAAACTATATGGAACATGCAGAAGAATCTATGCGTTTCAAAAAAGAGGTGTTTGATGGCAAAAGAGAAGAGGCAGTATATTTTAGTAAAAGGGTGAATGAATGTATGCCTCCAAATAGCACTTTTTATATATCAAATATAACAAATCAGCTTGATTATGAAGTGGAGTTGGTAGTAATTATTGGCAGAGATTGTAAGAATGTATCTATAGATAATGCAAAAGATTATATTTTTGGATATACAATAGGCAATGATATTTCAGCAAGAGACTTACAAAAAAAGCATAATCAATGGTATATAGGTAAAAGTCTTGAAGGTGCTTTTCCTATGGGTCCATGTATAGTGATGCGAGATGATTTAAGTATAGAAAATTTATACATAAAAAGTTATGTCAATGGTGAGCTAAGGCAAAATAGTAATACTTCCAAGATGATATTTAATGTTGATTATGTAATTGCAGAGCTATCGTCTTATTTTACTTTAAAAGCAGGCAGTATAATATCTATGGGAACTCCTAGCGGTGTTGGTATGGGCTTTATACCACCTAAATTTTTGAAATCTGGTGATGAAGTAATATGTGAGATTGAGGGCATTGGCAGTATAGTAACGAATATAAGATAATATATTGTAAATATAAATTAGGATAGGTTTCACATGTCAATTAACTTCAATAAATGAGTTTATTAAATTAAATTTGCATGGAAGCAGTTATCAATAAAATCGTATTGATATTTTTTACACATGTATTGCAAATATTTTCATTGCTTTATTGCAATAAAGCAATGAGGTTTATTAGGAATTTCCAAGTTTATTTTTTCAATACAAATTTAAAACATTTTATTATATAAATGTAATCTATATTTAACATATATATGAATATTTACCTTATATTATTGACCGAATCTATATAAAACTTGTTTATATGTAAAGTTTAATATATATATCTACAATAATTAAAGTTACTTTAAGTTACATATTTTTTGTATTTTTGATACAAAAAAGTTAATGGTTTTACAATTCTTTGTTTTTATTGTAGAATTTCATCAAGGATACCTGAAAATTTTCATAAGGAATGATAATGAGAGAATACGAGCATTTAATCATGCAAGATGATGACATGGTAGGCAATTCCACAATTGATAACAAAGAGGTTTTGGACTTAAACTATAGCCTTAATCCTGCAGGAGATAATCTTGCCTTTCAAACAAAGCAATCACTTTTTGATAAAATAAAAACAAGGCTTGATAAATTATCTAAATTACCATCTATAAGAAATAATAAGGAAGGTAAAGATATAGTTGATGTTTTAAATGAAAAAGGAGTGCAAAGAAGGGATTTTATGAAATGGGC
>JARHYT010000051.1 GCA_029264775.1 Helicobacter sp.
ATAACATATAACACTTAGATATGAAAACATTGTGTCTCAAACTTGAGAAACAGAATTATACGCCAATAAAGCTTAAATAAAGCTTAAATAACTAAAATTTATGGAGATTTTTTGATTTGGGGGGATAAAAATTAGGATACTAAATTACAGCACCTGATTGTGTGCTGTTGAAAGATGGGTACAATGACACATTATAAACCTAAAACTTTCTATGTAACTATCCATATTTAGCATAGAATCTTTTTTATATGCCTTATCAAAACATGTCCCATGATCTGGGCTAGTCCTTAATATTGGCAAATTCAAACTAACATTTATACTTTTATCAAAATAAAGTGCTTTAAGTGGTGCTAATCCGCTATCATGATACATAGCAATAAATATGTTATATTTATCCCTATTGCTTGGGATAAAAGCAGAATCTGGCGGCAAAGGTCCAACAAAAATATCCATATCCAACTCATTGTTTATTTCGTCAATGCAAGTTTTTATTATAGAATCTTCATCACCCATAACACCATTATCACCTGCATGCGGATTTAAGCCTAATACGGCGATTTGAAATATTTTTCTATTATTACATTTCAAATTGATGGTTTCTTGACTTGACATTTCGCTATCATAAAGTAATCTTTTAACCATCTTTGAATTGATCGCATACTCCTTAATAGCATTAATTTGAGATTGTATATTATGTGTTTGTTGCATAGTTACATTATGTGTATTATCATCTTGACATGTTGATTTAGCATCATCAAACGCACTTTTATAATCTGGACTGATAATGTAAGGCTTAATAAAACTAGTATAAAAGTCCTTAAAAAAAACCAATAAAGAATCTCTATTCACATGACTAGGAACTTCTCGTAATGGCATATGGTCTGTATATAATGCTACAAACAACTCTTGACAACCAAGCATCATAATAGCATTTTTTTTGAATCTATAACTAAGATAGTGTGTATGCCCAACATAATCTATATTTGCTAAATTCCATGAATATTTATGTATAGGAAGTGTTACCATTGGACAATTATTTTGAATGCTCAACTCAACAGCCACACAAAAAGATTTGAAACTATAAATACCGCTCTCAGCAGTAACTTCACCAGGATGAATATCAATATCATCACAATCTATATCATGTATATGTATGCCATCTGGTATAGTGATTTGTAGCATTTTTGCAGCCTTTTCAAGCATTGACATGCTTATGCAATAGATTGGATTACACCAGCTAGCTACCAAATAATGATTTCGTAAAATCAACTCCAACCCTACCCCGTTAATATCTCCAACAGACACATACACATTAAGATTGCTATATGAATTTGCTTTTTTATCATTCTTTGATTGAAAATAAGAATATACATCTCTATAAAAATACCTATTAGAATTTGGCAAAAGTGATTTATAATTTTCACGCTCATTATGTTCGTCGCTATCTAAAGCATATCTCTCCACCGCCTCAATGCTTTCAATTGATTTAACAGACAACACATCCTTGCTTGATAAATTCTTTTTATTTGCTCCAAGCACACCATTAGAATCCCTAGTTCTCATAGTTTCCCTTGCAAATAAGATTATCTATCATTTATCAAAACAATATTGCTCAAAAAAAGATTTTAAAGTTGTAGCATTACCCTTTTCTTCAAACTCTAATATCTCCCTGCCACACAAATTATCGTCATCGTGAATTGTAGATTTAGTTATTGTTAAGTGTTTGCTATCATTCCACACATACATAAGCACATAACCGGGTCGCTCATCATCTCTACCAGCCTTAAATGCCTTACTTGTCTTTGGTAGCTCCTTATGCAATACGCTAGCACCAAAACTATCCTTTGGATACGCCCAAACATATGCATTATAAACCTCCTCTATATTTTTCTTAGGGAATGTATATAAATCATAATGTTCTGTAGCCTTAAAATTCATCTTTAAAAATTTCTTCTTTTGATCCATATTAGACAAATCTTTTGGATACAGAACTTCAAATATACGCAATCTGTTATTTTCTATTGGTGCTAACTTTGGACCAACAACATCAGCATGACATTGAAAACCAACGCCAACAATAAGACAAGCTACAAAAAACAATTTTTTAATACGAAACATACTCTAACCTTAATAAAAATATAGTAGGCAAAATTATATCAAAATAAAATGATAATTAAACACTTATCATTATTTAAATAGCTATAATTTGTAATATAATTATTCAAATAAATTGACCTAGCAGGGAATATATGATTAGATACACTTCATTTATATACATATTGTTTATAGTAATATTCAACAATGGTTGCACATTTTACATATTTGATACGCAATACTACAAGGCAAAGCAATATGCTAAAAAATATAGTGCTACATATGTAGTTAATAAAAATCTATATAATGAAATCATGCAACAAAGAAAAGATATGCAACAAAACAAAGAGCAAATATTGTCTTTTCAAGAAAAACTCAAGAGACAAATAAAACAAAATAAAAAAGAATGGGTAGAACAAAAAGAATATTACATGGAGATGGCACATAAAAAAAGCGGATATTACAGCGAAAAAAATGCACAATCATTATTCATAATGGATATGATAGAAAAAAAATTTAAATCTAAACAACTATTGTCAAATAATGAAATGTATTACACCATGTTGGATAATAAAAATATAGAGATACCACAATATATACAAGAACAAATAGGAGGCAAAACAACAAAGGATATGAAATTCAAAAGAATTATATATCCACAATTTTTTTATATAGACGATAAAAATGAACCACAAATAATATCCATAGGTGTTGTATATATGTATGTAAATATAAACAAAGTATATAGCCTAAAGGAAGATATAGACAGTGTATTTGCAAATGGTGAATGGCTTTATCTAAAAGATTCCAAAGTCATCTATCTAAAACCATAATCTACAAACAATCATAAGTAATTTATGATATTCAAAATTATTAAATCCAAATTTGTTAATCTACTTTGCATTTTACAATACAAAAAAATGTTATAATTAGAATAAAAAAGGAATTAAAATGTTTGAAACTCTAAGCAATGGTTTTCGCGGTGCAATAAATAAAATAAGATTCAAAGATGATGATAAAGCGTTGGATAAGGCGTTGGACGAACTAAAAAAGGTCTTATTAAAAAATGATGTATATCACAAAACTACAAAGGAAATATTACAAAAAACAAAAGATAAAACAAAACTTAAAGGTGTAGGTAGGGATAGTTTTCTGAACGCGTTAAGCCAATCTCTGCTTGAAATTTTAGAGGTTAGCGGTGTATATGGATTTACATATGCTCAAAAACCACCAACAAATATACTTATAGCTGGTTTGCAAGGTAGCGGTAAAACAACAACAAGTGCAAAATTAGCAAACTATTTAAAAACAAGAAACAAAAAAGTATTACTTGTCCCATGCGACTTACAAAGACTAGCAGCTGTAACACAGCTAAAAACACTAGGAGAACAAATAGAAGTAGAGGTGTTTAATTCAGATTTAAAAAATCCTATTTCAGTGGCAAAAGAGGCATTGGATTATGCAAGTAAAAGTCAATTTGATGTTGTGATATATGATACTGCTGGTAGGCTAGCAATTGATGAATCTTTAATGCAAGAATTAAAAGAAATAAAGCAAGTTATAAAACCTCACGATACATTTTATGTGGCAGATTCTCTTAGCGGACAAGATGGTGTTAGAAGTGCGAATACTTTCCATGAACAAATTGGTATTAGTGGTGTTATTTTGAGCAAGTTTGATAGTGATTCTAAAGGTGGTATAGCTCTGTCAATAGCATATCAAATTGGAATTCCATTGCGTTTCATGGGTATGGGCGAAAAAATTGCAGACATAGACTTATTTATGCCAGATAGAATTGTATCAAGACTTATGGGAGCAGGAGATCTTGCCACATTAGCAGAAAAAACAGCCATGGCAATAGATTCACAAGAGGCAAAAGATATACACAAAAAAATTAAAAAAGGAACTTTTACTTTTACAGATTTTTTGAATCAAATAGAAAATGTTAAAAAAATGGGATCTGTTAGCTCCTTAATGTCAATGATACCGGGTATGGGCAATATGGCAAAAAAACTTAAAGATGTTGATTTAGATAATTCAGAAGAAATAAAAATAATAAAGGCTATGGTAAATTCCATGACACAAAAGGAAAGAGATAATCCGAGCTTACTAAATGGTTCTCGCAAAAAGCGTATAGCAATGGGAAGTGGATTGGAAGTAAGCGACATAAATAGAACATTAAAACAATTCGATCAGGCAAGCAAATTGGCAAAGAAACTTAGCCAAAAAGGTGGTGTGCAGAATCTTTTGGGCATGTTATCTCAGAATCAAATACCAAGATAATAAAGCCATAATAAGCCCGCTAGAATCACAATTACCAATATTTACATCTGTGCAATAAAATATTCTTGTGAAATAACTAGTGCAAACACATTAGGACAATGATAGGTGTTATTAAATAGAGAAATAATAAAAATATGGCATATATCAAATCATGGCAATTTACCTTTTACTTGTTTTAGTAGAAATCTCAATAACAATCCGTCTTATTTATTCATAAATATTATTTCAATCAAAATTATTTGTTGTATCGTGTAAAATAAATATTCCTCTTTTTATTTTGTGCCAACTTTTGTGAAGCGAGTTAAGAATTCTAAATACTTAATAATCAAGCAAATTGAAAAAATTAATAATCAAATAATATATGGCTTTAGCATTATTTATTTAAATTTATTTATCTAAAATTGCTGTACCTATGCCTTTGTTGGTAAAAAACTCTAGTAGCAAGCAATGTTGTATCCTGCCATCAAGTATATGAACTCTTGATACACCATTTTCTATCGCATGGATACAGCTTTGTAGTTTTGGTATCATACCACCACTAACCTTACCATCATTTATAAATCTATATGCTTCCTCAATGCTTAATTCCGATACAAATGTATCTTCGTTTCCATACTCCTCATAAACACCTTCAATATCACTCAAAAATACTAGTTTTTCGGCATTAAGTGCCTCTGCTATAGCACATGCTACATCATCTGCGTTAATATTGTAACTTTTGTAATTCTTATCTATCCCAACAGGACATATAACAGGAACAAAGTTGTTTTTCAATATAGAATCAAGCAAAGTTGTATCTACTTTTTCAACTTCCCCAACAAATCCCAGATTTTCCTTATCCTTTGGTTTTACTTGCAATAATGCACCATCTTTACCGCTTAATCCACAAGAACATATGCCAAATTCACCAAGCATCCCAACTATATCTTTGCTAATCTTATTTAGCACCATTTCAACTATTTCCATAGTATTTTTATCAGTAACCCTCAATCCATTTTTAAATTCTCTTTTAATCTCTACCTTTTCTAGCCATTTATCTATATCTTTGCCACCACCATGAACAATAATAGGCTTAAAGCCTATAGATTGCAATAATGCTATATCCCTTATCAAACTTTTTTTAAGTTCATCATCAATCATAGCACTACCGCCATATTTAATGACTATAGTTTTCCCGCGAAATAGCTGTATATATGGAAGAGATTCTATTAGAATCTTTGCCTTATCCTGCCATGACTTCATATCCATGCTTATTCCTTTGCAAAATTAAATCACAATTATACATAATTTAGAACAAATATAACTACACATAATGGAAACTAGACAGCAATTAAACACCAAATATTAAAAACTTGTTATTTTAAGTGGAATTTAAACAATTTTTATTTTTGAAATTATTACAAATATATTATAATGTGTTTCCATATTTACATGTATTTAAAGGAATTGCTTATGGTTATCACAAGATTTGCACCATCTCCGACAGGACATCTCCATATAGGTGGATTGCGTACTGCATTATATAGTTATTTACATGCCAGAACAAAAGGCGGAAAATTTTTATTAAGAATAGAAGATACAGATACGCAGCGTAATAGCAAAGAAGCACTTGATGGAATCCTAGAAGCGTTTAAATGGGTTGGATTGGAATATGATTCTCCAATGTTATTTCAAAGCCAAAGAATAGAAATTTACAGAGAATATGCAAACAAGCTTGTAGAATCTGGAAAGGCATATTATTGTTATTTAAGCAAAGAAGAGCTTTCGGAAATGAGAGAAAGAAATAGGGATACAAATCACACAAATTTTAGCAGAAAGTATAGAGATTTTAATGGAGAAGCACCAAAAGATATAAAACCTTGTATTAGAATAAAAGCCCCATTGGATGGCAATATAAGTTTTGATGATGGTGTTAAGGGCTTGATAAGCTTTAATGCAAATGAAATTGATGATTTTGTGATTTTAAGAAGTGATGGGACACCTACATATAATTTCGTTGTGGCAATCGATGATGCATTAAGCAATGTTACAGATATTATACGGGGCGATGATCATATATCCAATACACCAAAGCAATTAATCGTGTATGATGCCTTGAATTTCAAGATTCCAACATTTTATCATATACCAATGATTTGCAATGAAAGTGGTAAAAAACTAAGCAAAAGGGATGGGGCATTGAGCGTATTAGAATATAAAGAAGCGGGTATATTACCACAAGCCCTATTAAACTTTTTATTTAAACTTGGTTATGGTTTTGGCGATAAAGAAATTTTTAGTATTAATGAAATGAAAGAATGTTTTGAGGCACACAATATAAATAGCAACGCCTCTGGTTGCAATTTCTCAAAATTATATTGGCTTAATGCAGAATATATAAAAGCTATGGATAATAAAGATTTATGTAAGACTCTAAACATGCAGATACTAAACAACATATCACCTAATGCATGCAATATATTATTGAATGAAGTAAAAATGCGAGTAAATAATTTGGTAGATATGAAAGAATCAATTAAAAAGATTCTATATGCACCAGTATTGCGAGAAAAACAAGATACTATAGAAAATTGCGCTACATATGATATGTCATTTTACAATAAACTCTTTCACGATGAAATGAAAACATTACTTATAGAATCTCTTAAGAAATTTCAAACCGATGCCATGGAATCTAATGATTTTACAAACACACAAAACGCAAAGGATATAATACAGGCATTCTCCAACAGGTTATCGTTCAAGGCTGGAATATTCATGCAAACACTAAGATTAGCGTTACTAGGACAAAAAGGCGGAATTGATATTGCTGCTTGTATTTGCATTATTGGAAAAAAAGAAACAATTGATAGAATCAATAGTTTAATTAATATTGCTGAAAAGAGTTAGCAACAAAACTTTTGCTAACTCTGAATATATAATTTGTATATGAAAATATAATTTTTATTTATTATTTTTTGTTTTTATTTGATATAATGCAAGTGTAAAAGATTAGATGTATTTTAACACAATCATATCCTTGATATCTTGGGGGCTTTATGATATTTTCATCACTAAAAATTGGAACAAAAATTATTATTGCTATTTGTTCCATACTGGTTATATGCATGACATTATTGACCGATGTTATTATTACGAATACTACAAAAACTTTACAAAAAGATGCACATTCAATATTAATAACAAGTGCAAGATAAAATGCTGAATTTATCCATAGTGCATTATCTGGTGCATTATCCTCATTAGAAGCTACACAAGGGGCTTTAAACGCCTTGTATGGAGCTACACCAAATGTATCAGCAAAAATACTACAAGACATTGTACTTCGATTAATTGATGGTAGTGAGTGGGGGACTTTTGCATATGTCTATTTACCAAATGAATTTCAAGGCAACAATATCAAAAAACAATTTAGGATTAGTAACAATAGGTTTCTAATACTAGCAGCAGGGGAAGATACACAAGCAAATAGTGCCAAAATTATACAGGCAGATGAAATGGTATTAAATAGTAGCATAGTAGATGAAGTAATGAATGGGGGAATTAATTCTAGTTATAGCATAGCTAAGCCATCAAAGATTACTATAAATAATAAAAACTATTATGCCAACAATATTGCCCTGCCAATAATTCGTGATAATGAAGTTATAGGGATTGTTGGAATATTGCTTGATTTAAATGATCTAAAAAACGAGCTTGCTAATGCAAAAAGAAAAGTTTTTGATGACGAGATAAAATTCCTATTAACCCGTAATGGTGCGGTTGCAATACATCCCAATCAAGATTTTATCGGTAGAATATTAACAGAAGTAAATGGTGATTCTAGCACGAAAAAAATTGTAGATTCCCAAAATCAAGAAAGCAATAACATATATGAATATAAAACATTTGATGGTAGAGATGGGCTTGTTGGGGTTGTGAATTTCAAAATATCGCCAAAAATCAATGATATATATTGGACTATGGGGGTTGTGGCATCAAATGAAACCATATTTGAACCGCTATTTGACTTAACATACAACATACTGATTGCTATTGCTATAACCTTGTTAGCCACAATCATAGTTATTTTATGGTTTGTTAAAATAAATGTTGTAGCAAGAATTGAACATGTATCGCAATATTTAACATCATTTTTTAGCTATCTAAACTATGAAACAAAAAATCCACCAAATCCCATTAAAGCAAGAAGTAAAGATGAACTTGGTAAGATTATGGAAGCAATTGGAAATAATATACAGAAAACAAGCAATTCTCTAGAACAGGATTCTGTGCTTGTAAATGAAGTAGTTTCAATTGTAAATGAAGCAAAACAAGGTAGATTTGGTAAAAGCATATCTCAGACAAGCATAAATCCACAAATGAATAAATTAAAGGATTCTTTAAATGAAATGTCTTTAACTCTTTTTAGTCTTATAGGAGATGATCTCTCAGAACCAAAAAAGACATTTGATGCTTTTGAGGCGAACGATTTTACACCAAGGATTCAAAATCCTCAAGGTTTAGAGGTAGGTGTAAATAGATTGGGAGATTCAATTGCAAATATGCTAAATGTATCATCTGCTTACGCACATGATCTAGAAGAAAAATCAAAAGAGCTTGAAAGTGTGGTAGAAAAATTATTGTCAAGCACTCAAGTTCAATCCTCATCTCTTGAGCAAACTGCTTCATCAATAGAAGAAATTACTTCATCTATGCAAAATGTAAGTGGTAGAACAGGTGAAGTAATAAATCAAAGTGAAGATATTAAAAATGTAATAGGCATAATTAGAGATATAGCAGATCAAACAAATCTATTAGCATTAAATGCAGCAATAGAAGCAGCAAGAGCAGGAGAACATGGTAGAGGCTTTGCAGTAGTAGCAGATGAAGTAAGAAAGCTAGCAGAAAGAACTCAAAAGAGTTTAGGAGAGATAGAGGCAAATACAAATATCTTAGTGCAAAGTATTAATGATATGGCAGAATCTATTAAGGAGCAAGCACAAGGTATAGAACAAATAAATGAATCAATATCACAATTAGAAGAAGCAACACAACAAAATGTAGCAGTAGCTAATCATTCAGAA
>JARHYT010000055.1 GCA_029264775.1 Helicobacter sp.
ATAACATATAACACTTAGATATGAAAACATTGTGTCTCAAACTTGAGAAACAGAATTATACGCCAATAAAGCTTAAATAAAGCTTAAATAACTAAAATTTATGGAGATTTTTTGATTTGGGGGGATAGTCATTAATAAATCTAAAAAATAAAAGTGAATAAAATATTAATTTATAATGTTATAATAGCCTAATTATTAAAGGTGTTTAAATTTATTTACAGCAATTCAACATAGGCAATCATTACAACTATATAATATTTAAACAGAAGGTTATAAATTAGTGTGTATGCAAAATAAAAATATTGGTTTTCTAAGGGCTGGGGTATTTGGGGATACAATAATAGCCCTGCATGGTATATACGCAACCAAAGTACTTTACCCAGAATCGCAATTAATTGTATATACAAATAGATACGGCGTATCTTTGTATAGTGGCTTTGATTTCATAGACAAAATAATTGATATAAGTAACTTTGATGATAAGCTTTTAATAGAAAACATCAATCAATATGAGTTTGAAATATTTATTTTAACAAACCCCAATAGAAAATATTGCAAACCTCTCGCAAAAACAAATTGCAAAAGGATATTCTCCTTTCTAAGTGCCATCAATATATTTAACTTAAAATTTAAAACACTATTCTACCCAAGAAAATTTAGTTATGAGACACACTATAAAAGGATTTTAAAGCTTGTTCGCAAGAGTAACCCAAAAAAATATGATAATTGTAAATTTGATTTTTCAAAAATTGCCATACAACCTCAACAAAAACAGATTGATATTATTGATGAATTTTTAAATAAAAACAATATAAGCACAAACAGACAAACAATTGTTGTGATAAACCCTTTCGTACATAGTGTTGCTTACAATATAAGTATAAATGGTTGGAAAAAACTGGCAAAACAACTCGCACAAGCTTATAAAAACTTTGCGTTTATAATACCAACATACAGCATGAATCCACAATTTAGCATTGATACAACTTGCGACAATATTTTTACATTTTATAATGATGATGATTTATTAAATATTGCAGCATTATTGAAAAAAACTTCCCTTGTTTTATCCCCAAGCACAGGAACATCGCATTTAGCAAATAACCTAAAAATACCCATAATATGGTTTTGTAATCACTATGACAGCAAAAGATGGAGAGGTGACAACATGAATGAAAACTTTTTCATAATGCTAGAAAAATCATTAGCACAAATGGATATAAAGGAAGAAGAAAAACTAATATTAAAGGCTATTAATTTGTTTAAAATTTTTTTCGACAACAAAGATGCCTATTATAAATAAACGCATTTTTAATAATTTAAATATATTTTATTTATATACTTTTACCAAAGTGTTGCATACCAAATGACTTACCCATAGTAATTTGTGAATCTATCTGCCAAATTTTGTCTTCCTTTATCAACACCTTTATAGCTGGACTTGCAATCATTATCTCAAAGTCTGCTTGCATTTTTGAATTAGTTTCATAAAGTCTTTGCGTTATAATTCCCTGCAAACATTCCGATAAATTTGAGCGTGCATTTAAATCACCATCACACATGCCAATCATTCTAGATATAGCGTGAGTGCAATTATTAGCATGAAAACTTGCAAATACCAAATGTCCGCTTAACGCATGATTTATTGCCAATCTTAAAACCTTAGAATCTAGGATTTCCCCGATTAAAATAACATCTGGATCATGCCTTAAGCTAGCCTCTAATGCACTCAAAAAATCTTTAGTATTACTGCCTATTTCTCGTTGTGTAATAAGAGACTTGGAATTTTTGTGGTAATACTCAATTGGATCTTCAATTGTTATAATATGTTTATTGCAGTTTGTATTTATATGGTTTATCATAGCTGCCAATGTTGTGCTTTTTCCTGAGCCTGTAGCACCGCATACTAATATTAATCCATTTTGCTGCATAGCAAGACTACTAAGTGATTTAGGAGCATTTATAGATTCTAATGTTGGTATTTTGGAATCTAAAAGCCGTATCGTAAAACATGTTTTCATGTTGTCAGCAACAAAACTACTAACCCTGCATCTTATTGAATCAAGACTTACACTAATACTCCTTTCAATATCACAACTATAATTAATATCTTGATTTTTCAGTAATGTATAAATCTCATTATAAATATCCTTGAAAAATGTATCTCTAGAGTTATTATTTTCATCATGATATAAATATGGCAATATATTTTTTCTTACCCTAAAATAAATACAGCTATCATCATTGTTGCTGTTATTTAACAAAGCTGAAGAATCTATTTGTATGTGAATATCACTAACTCCATAATGAATTGCATCTTTTAATATATCATAAATAATCATTTTATTCCTTTCAAAATATACCTTTTAGCAAAGCGCAGGGGATGTGTGCTTAAAATAGTCTTTGAATATATAGATACATCAAGTATAAGCACTTTCTTATTAAAATCAACATGATTTTTATCTCTAATTACACTCTTATGAAAAATATATTCACCATTAAAATATTCATCAAATCTAATAGAATCTTGCTTGCATTTATCAAAACCAAATTTTGCATAGCATTTCAATGCTATATCATGCAAACTATTTGCATATAAACTAGATTGTGTTTGAAAATACACAGACAATATTATATCTTTTTTCATTGATAATATTCTAACACTATGCAATGCAACAAGACTTATGCTAATAGTAAGCAATAACGCATAGATACTTATAAAACCGGTTTTATACACATGTTACCTACTTGCTATTTAAGGTAAAGTTTGCTCTATATCTTCCAATAAAACAAAATCGGCAAAACAAGCATTAGAGCAAACTTTATATTGTAAGATTTTATGATTATTCGAAGTTATTATTTGTGTCTCAAAAATATAAACATTATGGAGCAAAATAGCATTATTAAAGAAGAGATCCCTATTTTTTAATTCTAAGCTAAATTTATTAGTATGTAAGGAAAAATCCATATAATCTTTTTGTTGAGTGGCAGGTAAAAATAGAGAATCATAGCCAAACCATTCTAATTTGTTATTGTATATTTTTATAGAATCTATTTTTGCAAAGTTTAAATATTTATGTATAAAAAGTTGTGTTTCAAATAAACTTGATTTAGTTAATAAAAATTTCTGCATACTATAATTATGTAGCTTTAAATAGCTTATGCTTTTTAATGATGCAATACCTAATAAACCAATAATAAGTATTGATAACAAAACCTCCATTAAACTAAAGGCTGATTGTGCTGTGATTATAATATTTAACTTTGTGCTACTTCGCATATTATATTTATTTAGGAATTTTTATAAAAGTAATCAGCAATCTTATAGCCATAATAAAACCTAAAATTATTATAAGGTATAGGAATCCCAATCAATTATGGTTTTCACTTTCTTGCAACGATCTAATGGAATACTATGTAATTTTAACTCATCATTTTTTACCTCTCCTTTATTTTTTTTCTTGCTATTAGATTCAATAGTCTCCCTTACTTCTAAAATATTGGAATCATAATTTTCCAATATTCCCTTCATGGTAGTTTTATCATTAAATCTTATCTCTACTTTTTGCCCGATGCTGCACAAAAAATGTTGTGGTTTCTTTAGCACCCTTTCAACACCAGGAGAACTAACCTCTAAATTGTAAGAGTCAATAGAGTCTAACTCTACATCCAACATAGGGGATACAAGCTTGCTAATCATTTCACAATCATCAAGACTTATACCATCGTGTTTAAATATAGAGATACGCAATAATAATTCTTCATTTTCCCTGAATAACTCAACATCGTATAAAATCATGCCCTTTTGAGCAACAATAGATTCTATTTGTTTATAAACCTCTTGACTTATCATTTATCATCCTCATAGCTTTTGTTTATTTGCGAAAAAATCCTATCAAGGTTGTTTTGTATTTGCAAACTATTATCAAACTCCAAAGTAAGTTGCGGTGCATTATACCACGCGGTAGCATTTAATATATATTCTTGCAATATCGGTCTAGCCTTTTTAAAGGCGTTGTTAATTTGCAATTCTTCTTCTTTAGTTATATCGCTAGATTCAATAAAAACCTTTGCGTTATGCTTACCTTTTGAACATTGCACTCTTGTTACTTCTAGACTATTTAAACAATCGTCTTGCAAACTACCTAATGCCTCGCTAATAACCTCTCGCAAGAAAGATTCTCGCCTCTCCTGAATAATTTTACTCTTCATAATAATCCCCAAATAATAAACAAGCTATGAATTAAAAAGCCTCAAAAGCTTATTCAAATTAGCCCTTTTTGTTTTCGATGTAATCAAAAGTATATCTAAACCCCACCAAATAGCTACCCCAAGCAAACCAATATATCCTATAATCAAAAATACAAGAGAGATAAAAGTCATATCTGCTAGATGTGAAAATACTGCACTTATCATTAGCATAAGGTATGATAGGATTAATAATGTAACTTTAAATGCACCTATAAGCCTATCTCCAATCATAAATCTACCAACACCAAATATGCCCAAAATTACACTCCCAATCCAAAATACGATTTGCACATCATAAAGTCTCACTAAAGGCAACCCTATAGCAATCTTTGCTAAACCAACTTTATCAAGCTTTTTCAATTTATCTTTCACAAGCATAATACTTTCATTCGGTATCTTATCATACAAATGCAACATAATAAGAGATGAAACCATACAAATCCTTTAAAACACTATATCTTTTAATTTGTTTTTAAACAATAATCCTATTATCTCTTGCTCTTTAATGTTGTTTGAAGTTATCTCTCTTTTGTGTTTTTTACTTAGAATCCTACATAAAGTAGATACACATAAAGGGCATATTCTTAATGGATGCTCATAAAAAAGTCTTGTATCAACTCCATTCGACCTAACACGATAATCAAAAGCATTTCTAGTAGGAACACATATTTTTATAAAATCCTTTGGAATCTTATTAATAATTTCACATTGTGTAAAATGTATCTTTGGGGATTCTTCTTTTGTAAATAATCTCTCATCAAATATATATGCATAGGCACATGCTAAGTGAAGTTCAGCACCAACATAAATCTTAAAAAATACAGAATCATTTGTCTTTACAAAATCTATCTTCATTCCCTTTTGCAATGTTTCCTTATCAAAAATACTCAAACTAGATAGACTATCAAGAACAAGTCCAGTTTTGCCAAAAAAATTATCAAACCTCACTTTCTTATCACTTTGAATACTTTTGTTTATTGCTTCCATTCCGCATCACTTCAAGAAATATAAATTCAAATAATATCCAAAAAAATCAAATTATTCCATAACTTTTAAGGATACAAACGCATTAAAAAATATTTCATATTAGGTAAAAACTAAAAATACTTTAATTTTAGCTATCATATAAAATCGCTTATGATATAAGAATCAAAATGGAGTTATTATGAAAAAAGGTTATTTTGGAATACATGGCGGACAATTTATCCCAGAAACACTTATGAACACAATTATAGAGCTTGAACATGCCTATAATCACTATAAAAAAGATAAAGATTTTTGTAGTGAATTAGAATATTTGTTGAACCATTATGCAAATCGCCCTTCACTATTATACTTAGCAAAAAAAATGAGTAAAAACTTAGGCGGAGCTAAGATTTATCTAAAAAGAGAAGATTTAAACCATACGGGCTCACATAAAATAAATAATGTGTTAGGGCAAACGCTTTTAGCAAAAAAAATGGGCAAAACAAGGGTAATTGCAGAAACAGGTGCTGGGCAACATGGCGTAGCCACAGCAACAGCCGCCGCACTTATGAATATGAAATGTGAAATATTCATGGGGGAGGAAGATATAAAAAGGCAAGCATTAAATGTTTATAGGATGAAACTCTTAGGTGCAAAGGTGAATTGCGTAAAAAGTGGGACTGCAACACTAAAAGATGCAGTATCTGCAACACTGAGAGAATGGAGTGCTAGGATGAATGACACACATTATGTGCTAGGTTCTGTAATGGGACCTCATCCATTTCCTAGTATTGTGCGTGATTTTCAAGCAGTTATTAGTAAAGAAATAAAACACCAAATGCTTAGCCTAGAATCTAAATTACCAGATATGGTTATAGCATGTGTTGGTGGCGGAAGTAATGCTATTGGGGCATTTTATCATTTCTTAGAAGACAAACAAGTAGAACTTGTGGGTTGTGAAGCAGCAGGAAAAGGTATAGAATACAACAACACAGCTGCCACAATAACTACAGGAAAACTTGGCATATTTCATGGCATGAAATCTTATTTTTGTCAAGATGAATTTGGACAAATAGCCCCTGTCCATTGCATATCAGCAGGGCTTGATTATCCGGGCATTGGACCAGAGCATGCTAATTTATATGATATAAAAAGAGCAAAATATGTTGCAATTAATGATGAAGAAGCAATAGAAGCTTTTGAATATTTATCAAGGACTGAGGGGATCATACCAGCTATTGAAAGCGCACATGCTTTAGCTTATGCTATAAAGGTAGCACCAAAAATGAAAGATAAAATTATTGTAGTTAATCTTTCAGGCAGAGGCGACAAGGATTGTGCTGCAATTGCTAGATATAAGGGGGAAGAAATTTATGAGTAATGTTAAAAACGCATTTAAGGATTCTAAAGCATTTATACCATTTATTACTTGTGGTGACCCAGATATACAAACAACTGAAAAAATAATTTTAGAAATGGTAGAAAATGGTGCAGATTTAATAGAGATTGGAATCCCATTTTCCGATCCAACTGCTGAAGGAGATACCATACAGGCAGCAAATTTAAGGGCAAAAGATATTGCAACAAAACATGTATTTGAAATGGTATATAAGGTTAGAAAAAAAAGTAATATTCCACTTGCATTTATGACTTATGCAAATGTTGTATTTTCGTATGATTCTAAGAAATTTTTGCAAGAATCTAAAGACTTGAATATGGACGCATTGATTTTGCCTGATGTACCATTTGAAGAAAAGAATGAATTTAGTTCATTGTGTGTACAAAATAATATTGATCTAATATCATTTATTGCTCCAACCTCTAGGCAAAGAATAGAAATGATTGCAAAAGAAGCAAAAGGATTCATCTATTGCGTATCATCTCTTGGAGTAACAGGAGTTAGAGACAATATAGATTCTAATATCAAGGCATTAGTTGATGAAATAAAGCTATATAGTAATACCCCTGTAGCAATTGGTTTTGGTATTGCAACGCCTGCACAAGCAAGACAATTAGCTCCATATGCAGATGGCATTATAGTAGGAAGTGCAATAGTAAAGATGTGCGAGCAGTATGGGAGAGAAAGTGCAAAACACATAGGGGCTTTCACTAAAGAAATGAAAAAAGCAATATCCTTATAAGCATAAATTTGATTATATTTTATGTGTATTATGAATTAAGAAAATTAGAATCTAATAAAGATAGTATTTAGAGCGCCATTTATAATATGTAAAGCAGGTGATATATGGCTTCAAAAATACAAAAATTCTTGATTTGTTAATCATATTTTATAACTACCATATAGAGCTCATATATATCCATGATGAAAAAATATTACGCAGTTTTAATAAGCCCTGCAGAAACAAAGACCAATAAATATAAAATTAAATTTTAATATGTATTTAAAATTTTTAATAAAAAATAATTTACAATTTTAACTTTTTTGCTACTTTAGTAGGCAAAATGTAATCTACAAACCTCCTTATATTACATATACCTTTTGAATCTCTTGTCTCAATAATTAACTTTATTGATTTTTTCTGGTAGTATATTTTGGAATGTAAGAATAGCTACAACATACATAAAAAATGATGGGCAGATCATAGCACATAAGACAAAATACACTAAATACATATTTTTATTCTGAGTAATTGCAAGTATTAAAGAACCAATTACTATAGAAATAACCAATACATAAAAACTTTTTATAAACAGAGTCTGCCCACTTATACGCGTGAATATTTGTAAATACTTAAATAATGTATAAAAAAACCATAATATAAGGATTATATTAATAAATACATTATGTAGTTGATAGCGATTTAATAGATAAAACGCAACTGAAATACAAACAATAAAAATATAATAAGCAGATAGAATGCTTTTTGCTTTTCTATCAATCAAAACAAGCCCAATTATAAATACTAAATGTCCAATAATTGAAAACACAAAGGACATAATATTAAACTCAAAGGGCACGACTAAATCAAATAAAGACGCAAGGCAAACACATAAAACACCAATAACTAAAAGTATTTTTATGTTAATCAACCTATTCTTATGGTATTTTTTATTAGAATCGCAATCTTTCAAATTCAATCCATTATTAATTAGGTATTATATTTAATATTTCCTTTAAATCCTTATTGTCAATGCAATGTGTAGCACTTCTTTTTAAAACTTCTTTTGCACAAAATGCAATTTTCGTATCAGCATAAGCAAACATAGATAAATCGTTTGCTCCATCTCCAACAACCACACATTGACTTGAATCTACATTTAAAATACCTTGCAAATTTTGCAACATACCACCTTTAGAATCTGCAAACATCATATCACCGCCAACTTGCCCTGTAAGTTTAGAATCTTTATGATGTAATATATTACTAAAAGTAGCATTTAGCCCCAATATATCCTTGAAATACTCCGTAATGATTCTAAAACCACCACTAAAACAAACAACAATATGTCCCCTTTTTCTCAATTCCTTCACACATTCAACGGCACCATTCATTAGATTAAAATCTGTTTTGATGCTTTCTTGCACTAAACTAAGTGGCATATCCTTTAAAAATGCAACCCGTTTGACAAGGCTTTCAAAAAAATCTAACCTGCCCTCCATTGCTTCTCTTGTGATATATGCAACAGCAGACTCAACTTTATATCTCTTCGCAAGCAAATCAATGCTTTCGCCATCCATAAGTGTAGAATCAAAATCAAAAACAATAAGCATAGGTTTCCTTTACAAATCTGCTTTATTAAGCAAAGTTTCAAATTCTTTTAAAAGATTGCGTACTTCGTTTATGCCAATTTCCCAAAATTCACTTTTATTAATATCAAAACCAAATGTTAGCACTAAGTCTCTAGGGCTTTGACTACCTCCAGCACTTAGAAACTCTATATATTTTTTTACAAACTCTTGCTTGTTTTTGCTACTTTTATAAAGCCCAAACAACGCTAAAACAAGAAGTTGCCCGTAAGAATAAGCATAACAATAAAATGGTGAATGTATAAAATGAGGTATATAGCTCCACCAATGAGAATAATTTTTAGTTAGTTTTACGCTATCCCCAAACATTTTCTTATTCTCCTCAAGCCAAATTCTATCAAACTCCTCTGTACTTACTTCTCCTTGAATATCATGTATAGATCTTTCAAAATTTGTCATTACAATTTGTCTAAATAGAGTGGAAAAAATATCCTCTATCTTACCTGCATAAATATCTAATAATTCCTTATTTTTTAACTTTGATTTAAGGCTATCAAACAAAAGCATCTCAGCAAACACAGAAGCAGTTTCTGCGGTTGTTAATGGTGTATCATGATTTAATGTCCCTTGTGTTTTACTTAATTCTTGGTGTATTGCATGTCCTAATTCATGTGCAATTGTAAAAGCATCTCTCCTATTACCTGTAAAATTCAGCATAATATATGGGTGTGATTTTGGCACACTACCATGACTAAAAGCACCACCTCTTTTTGCAGGTTTTGGGTGAGAATCTATCCAACCATCTTTTATAGCATTCAATGCTATATCATAGAATCTAGGACTAAAATCATAAAAAGATTTTAATGTGTCATATAAAGCTTCTTGAAAACTCATATCTGCTTGTTTTTTTGATAAACCAAGTGGTGCATATCTATCATAATCTTTAAGCTTATGCCCTATCAATTGCCCCTTAACGCAGTAATAACCATGTACAAGGTGCATATTATTATTCACACAGGAAATCATACTATCAACACTTTCTTGTGTGGTTTGATTGCTTATATGGCGAAAAGATTCTGGCTTTTCATAACCACGCATTTTTTGAATTATAGTAAGATTTTTTCTAACCATGTTTAACACATATGTTAGCAAATGTGAGTTTTGCACTAAGCCTTTGGTAAAATTCTTTTGTGCCAACTTTCTTATTTTTCTCTTAGACACATGTAGAAGTCCTAATATTTCTTCTTCACCTATTTCTTTATCACTTGTTACACCGCAAAATCGCATATTTGCTAAACTTTCATCAAATAACCTTGAAAATGCATCAACTCCAACTGGTGACAGATTCAATATGACTTGCTCTTCTTTTAAGCTTAATTTATATTTTTTATTTTCTTTTATATTACTCAAGAAAAACTTGTACTTTTCACTCACATTGATGAAATCATTCATTTTTGCATCCTGCAAATTTGCAAATTCAAGCTCAAAGAATATAATTTTTGAATATAAATTATTACATTTTAGCTCATAGTTTGCATACAAAGCCCCATACTCCTTACTATCAACTGCGAATTTCAAGAACACATAAGTCATTATTGCACCTAAACCTTCACAAAGATTCTCATATTCAAGCAATGCCTCTACAAACCCTTCATTATTAAGCTCATGCAACTTATTTTCATATGTATCATTAAAAGCTTGCAATTTGCATTCAATCTCATTCGAAAACTTATCTAACTCATCTGTATTTCTAAATAGAGAGTCTAAATTAAAACTTAACATACTTGGTAGTGAATCTTTGTCTATAAGCTTTGCCTTATCTACTTTTTTATTATTATCAATGTTTGCATTTTGTTCTATGCTACATTGCTTAGACACCTTTTTTGTAGTACCCCCACTTGCCTTATTAGAGGCATTTTTAGAAACTTTTTGCATCATTTTTCCTTCATAATAAATTACATTAAGCATTATAATATGTTATAGTTTTGTTTTAGCTTAAAAGGGGCATATATGTTACTAAGTTGCAATGAAGAATACATAATCAATAATGTTTCTGATGAAAATCTAAAATTAAAATTTCATGCTAAATTTTTAACTTTTATATTTTCAATTGGTCTTTTTACAATCTTTATAGTTGCTTTTTTATCAATCAAAGGACTGAAAGATGATTTTGATAAAAATTTTACGGAATCATTAAAAGAAGTAAGCTTGTTAAATGATTTTCAAAGTCAGTATATGCTAGATACAATATACATACAAACACTTCAAAACAAAAGCAAAAGCCCATACAAAATGAGCATGTATTACTGGAAATTATACAAAAACACATTAATAAATAAAACAGAAAAAAGAGGTATATTTATGTTTTTAAGAGAAATGTATCAAATCACTTTTTTGACACACAAATTCTTAGCAATACAGGATTTAAAAAATAAAAAAAATAAATTAATACAAAAGATCAATAAAATAATAGAATTTGATGTGGCAAGCATTGTATCTAAGGAAAATTCAAATATACTTGAATATGCCAAAAAAATTAACGAATTAAGCACAGATGTTGTTAGCACCGAAGTATCTTTATATACGCTTGAAAAAGAAACCACCGATTATTTTCATACAGCAACAAGTAATATGCTATATGCAATAACTATACTTGTGTTTTGTGTTGTAATTTATCTAAATTTAACAATTGTTAATTTCATAGGCAAGTTAAATATATATTTAAAGAAGCTATTTGACAATGCAACAAAAGAACTAAGAAATTTGAATGCACATTTACAAAATGAAATAGAAGAGCAAGTAAAGACAATGAGAGAAAAAGATGCCATAATGTATGCACAATCAAAGTTAGCTGCAATGGGAGAAATGCTACAAAATATTGCACACCAGTGGAGACAACCCCTAAATTCTATAACATTAATAATACAGGGAATCAAAATAAAATTTGACAAAAATACCCTTACAAAAGATATATTGAAAGAGCAAACAGAGCTTGCCATGAAACTAGCACAAAATATGAGTTTAACAATAGAAAATTTTTGCAATTTTTTCAGAATTGAAACAGATTTTGAATATTTTTATATTAAAGACGCCATAAATGATGCAATAGAATTAAATAAACCAATAAACGATACTCTTGGAGTTAAATTGCATCTAGGTAAGCTAGGTAAGAGAAAAATATTTGGTAGCAAACAAGCATTTACGCAAATTATCCTTGTTTTGTTAAATAACGCAAAAGATGCGTTTGTAGAAAGGAAAACAGAAAAGCCATGCTGCTTTATACATTCAGAATCTTTTGAAAAACAAATTATTGTCCATTTCTACGACAATGCAGGTGGTATAGATAGCGAGATAATTAACAAAATTTTTGAACCATATTTCACTACCAAGCATAAGAGTATCGGCACAGGCGTTGGATTATACATGGCAAGAGAAATCATAACAAAGCACTTACATGGTAGTATAGAAATTGATAATATTGCATTTAATCATGATGGAGAACTTCAGAAAGGTGCATTATTTGTGCTAAAATTCCATATCTAGTAAAAATGGAGGTTATATTATGTGGGAAGTAAGAGATTTATTTCTACGACAAACAACCATCTTATATGTAGAAGATGATGAAGAAACAAGAAGTATCCTTTCGATGATACTCGGGGATTATGTAGATAAATTGATTTTGGCACAAGATGGTTTAGAGGCGTGGGAAATTTTTCAAACTAACAAAATAGATTTAGTTTTGACTGATATTTTGATGCCAAATCTAAATGGAATCGAACTTGCACAAAAGATTAGAGAACACGATAAGCAAAAGGATATACCAATAATTATAGCTACAGCTTTCACAGAAACAAGATATTTACTTGATTCTATAAAACTCAAATGTGATGGTTATGTATTGAAACCATTAGTATTAGATGATTTGCTAGAAGTGCTATATAGTGCAATACTTCCCCGCATACAACAAAAAGAGATAGAATTAAAAAATAGGTTGCTTGAAACATTAAATGTAATGTTTGGCGGTAAAAAAGTAGAGATAGTGCAATACTTAATTGAAAATAGCAATCACGAGAGAATATTTTATGGTAGCCATGAAGATATTGCAGATAATCTAAATATAAGCAGACAAACTGTTATTAAGTGTTTTCAGCAATTAACAAGTTTTGGGATACTCCAAAAAATAAAAAACAAAAAATATCGTCTTTGTGATGCAGAAGAAATAAAAGTACAAAAACTAAACACTGCAGAACAACAATCGATATGAATAATTGCAAAAAGGGATGTATAACATATTCCATAAAATACACATTGAATCATTTTGCTATTTTATCATGCATTATATTTTACAATGTGATACACGCAGAGGATGATTCTAAGAGGGTTAATAAACAAACAATAAATCAAAACAATAAAAATATATTGTTGTTTGATATTGATTCTAGACCGCTATTTTATATGCAAACAGGTATTGGGACGACAATTTTAGCCCAAAAAACAGTAATTCCAACATTTTTTATTGGGTTTGGATTCTATCATCAATTTTACGAAAAGCACTTTAATATCGTATTCGGTTATAAAATGCAATTATTCTATGAAGTAGGTGTAAAGTCTTTGAGCGAAAACACCTTAAATTTTACGAATGCCGGCTTTTTCTCGCAATTATACATCGGAAGAAAAAGATTGTCGTTATATGGGGGTGCAGGTTATGGTGCATTATCTATACATAATCCTCCATTAGGACTATACCGTAGCGTTGTTTATGGTTTTGGAATAAATATAATAATAAATAATTATAGCGCAATTGATATTGGTATGAAATTCTATGAATCATACAAATATAAACCACAATTTTTACTTTCACATGAATTTAGATTTTAAGCATGAATTATTATTAGGTTTCATACAAATAAACCATATAACATATAAATAACAAGCAGGAGCATTCCATAGAAAAGAATTAGGGGATATTGATTTAGTTTGGGGAGATTCTAAATTTGGATTAAATCATATTTTAGAGAGACGAACAGATGATTTTATAAACGCTGGATTCAATGAAAAAGAAGCTAAAGAAAAGGCTATAAAACTCATAGGAGAAATACCTACTATTTTAGAACATAGCAAGATTTATGCAGATACAAAGCAAAAAATGGAGTTAATTACCGATAAACATACTATAGTATTAGGATTAAGGGATGATAAAAAATTCATAATAACTGAACTCATTGATAAAAGAAATAAAAAAAGATTGGAAGCTATGCAGACAGGAGTCGGTGATAGCTTTACAGATAAGCCGCTAGGACAAAGCCATCTCTTACCAAACCAACAATTAGATTCTACCATAACAAAAACAACAAAAGATATAATCAAAGAAACAAAAGAATTAATAAATAAGAATAAAACACAGCAAGAACAACCACAAGTAAAGGAATTAGAAACCCCACAAGCACATGCAACACCACAAGACTCAATGCAAGAATTAAAAGAGCTATTGCATACCTCGCAAAAGGATGGGATACTAAACGATTCATATTATGATG
>JARHYT010000037.1 GCA_029264775.1 Helicobacter sp.
TATTAGCTATCAAGTTGGCTTGAAATTTTTATTCTAGCATATAGAATATAAATACCTATAACTTTCTATATACTTAAACCAATTGGGTATAAGTATATAGGCTTTGCTATTAGGCTTACTAATAGCATATGTATTGCTTACACATTTAATACCACAAAATATTTTTGATAAAATTATACTATTTTATAGTTTCATAGAGTGAGTATAAAAAGTAGTTTTAATAATTTTAGTTTATTGCTTTAGAAATACTTTTATTGAGTTCATCAAGAATGCAATAAAAAATCTTTATGTTTTTATATGTAATATAATTTATCATTTGTTTTATTATTTAACAATCGTTTATTTATGGCTTTTTGGTATTTTCTTTTGCAATTATTTTTGCAAACTATACAAATTTGCAATGTGTGGCTTATTAAGTAAAACAAATCACATTATTAAACTACATATAATTTATGAATACAAATTATGGCAATAAGATATTAATTATATGCAGTCCTATATTGACTTAAGCTATGGTAAAATAGTCTCAATATATTAGGTTTTTATTAATAAAATAAGTTTATTGTCCTATAAAATATAGCTTTTAGCAATAAGTCTAACTACTATAGGTTTTTATACTTTTATATTGCTTTATTGTAATAATTTTTATCTTTCATATTTATATAAATCATTACTCTATTTAAAAAAACATAAAAGGGCGATTTTGCCCATATTTTAGCATAAATATAATGGAAAGTTATTACGATTACTTAACACGAAAAGTATGCACACCAAAATGGTGTGCATATGATGAATTATAGTAATTATATAGAACTATATTGTAATTTTCTGCTAAGTATAATCTTACTGGTTAGTCATAATAAGTGTAGTAGAATTATCCATGTTAAAATATTTCTTTGCTACTTCCTGAATAACATTAGAATCAAGCATTTCTAGGTTTTTCTCATACTCCAAAAGCGGTTTAATATCTCCTCGCACAAAATAAGATCCAAATAATTCAGCAACAGAGCTAGCATTTTCCAAGCTATATATAAACCCGGCTTTTGTGTTTATTTTAATTTTATCTAGCTGTTTTTGTGTAATCTTTGCTGTTTTAATTTTATCTATTTGCTTTAAAATTTCGTCTTTCAAATCTTTTGCACTAACACCTGCATTTCCTGTGGCAGAAACTATAAACATACTAGAATCAATCATATCCATATTGTATGCACTAACAGAAGATGCTAATTTTAATTTATCTTTTAAAATTTTGGATAAAATAGAGCTTTTCCCATTACCTAATATATCACCAATAGCTTCCAATGCTACTTGATCTTTATGATTGAAACCCGGTGTTTTAAATCCTATTATAACCCATTCTATACCACCTGTATCCTTCTTGATATATGCTTCTCTAGCACCATCTTGAGCTGGCTCTTGCATAATGACTTGCGGAATATTGCCTTTGTTTTTTATGCGTCCAAAATGCTTTTGTGCAGACTCAAAAACCGCGTTTGCCTCCACATCTCCGCTAACTAGCACAATAGCATTCTTAGGTTGATAATATATATCGTGAAAGCCCTTTACATCTTGTAAGCTCCAATTTTTTATATCATTCATAAAGCCTATTGGAGTCCAATGGTATGAATGATATATGTATGCAGTATTGAAAAACCTAAAATATAAATACCCACTTGGTGAATTATCCGTTCTCCACAATCTCTCTTGTGCTACGACATCCCTTTCTGATTGAAATTCAGAATCTATAAACAATAAGTTCTCCATAAGTTCTGCAAATAAACCTAAAGATTTATCTAAGTTTTGAGTACTAGATTTAATGAAATATCTAGTGTAATCAAAACTCGTAGAAGCGTTATTAACGCCCCCCATACTCTTTACTATTTCATCAAATTCACCTGCTTTTAAATTTTTAGTCGTCTTGAAATTCATATGCTCTAACATATGTGCTATACCGCTTTTTCCCATAACCTCATTTCTAGAGCCAACTTTATAAAAAACATTTGTTTCTATAACATCACTATTATTTTTAAGGGGTATAACTACAACCTGCAAACCATTTTCAAGCGTTTTACTCTCATACTTAGGCAAAACACTGCAAAAAGCTAAACTACTCATTAATAATGCTCCTACTAAAAACTTCTTAATCATATTGCTACCCCAATCGCTTCTGTTACATTATTAAAGCCATCTGACTTTAATTTTTCTGACAATTCATAATTCATTTTTGCAACGATACTAGGACCTTCATATATGAAAGCACTTAAAATTTGGACAAGGCTTGCACCAAGTTTTATTCTTTCATAAGCATCGTTTGCATTACTGATACCACCAACTGCTATGAGCGTAGTTTTTTTATGAAAATGTTGTCCCAATATTCTCATAATCTCTGTCGCCTTAGCCTTTAACGCCTTACCACTTATTCCGCCAAAACACTGCCCATCCTTTTTAACTGGATTTTTAATAAGTTCATACTCAATGCTAGTGTTAGTGGCAATAATACCACCAACGCCATGCTCAATTGCACTAGAACATACACTAATCATTGAATCTATATTCATATCTGGTGAGATTTTTATGAATAAAGGCTTATTTGTAATGCCTTTTGCCATATCCAAAAGTTCTTTTACAAAATCCTCATTCTGTAAATCTCTAAGACCGGGAGTATTTGGCGATGAAAGATTAAAGGCAAAATAATCACCATAATCTTTGAGAGCATCAAGGCTTAATTCATAATTTTTCAAAGAATCACTTTGTGCTATATTCTTATTTTTGCCTATATTGATACCGATAGGAACGCAAAACGGATATATATTTTTCAAATTCGCCAACATGCCTCTTACGCCAATATTGTTAAATCCCATAGAATTTTGCATGCTTTCTTCTTCTACATGACGAAACACTCTAGGTTTTGGATTGCCATCTTGTGGCATTTGAGTAACACTTCCAACTTCAACATGCCCAAATCCGATGGCGGCTAAAGATCTAATAATGTCCCCATTTTTATCAAAACCACTGGCAATTCCAATTGGGTTATAAAAATGCAATCCATTAATATCTTGCCCCAAATTATTATAAACCTTACAATAATGACTAGCAAACATAGATTCTAATAATGGGATCTTCTCTGGTAAGTGCATAATTTTAACAGCAATGTTATGTGCTTTTTCTGGTTCCAATTTATAAAAGTATGGTCTAATCTTTCTATAAAAACTCATCATGCCCCCAACTAGTAATCATAAAATCCCTATTATACCCAAACACTATAAACAAGTATTTTTATGACCGAAATAAAACTAAATTAATTAGAATAAGCAGAAAAACAAATGCTTGATATATATACTGATGCTAAATGTGCGGTTAATATATGTGGCATATTTAGAGCGTATTGCTGTTGAGTTTCTCTTAATATGTTGGTTTCTCTTTGACTAAACCCACCTTCTGGTCCTATAATAACACCATTAGTACCACATAGTTTTTGTTTTTCATGTGATAATTTTTCAAAAAATAATTCTTGATTTGTCGCTGATAAATTATCTTTGCAAAAATCAATATAACATGCTTTAGTATTATTTTGCAAAATAGATTCTAAATTCTTAAATACTTGTATATTCATTGCACTTGTTCTACCGCTTTGCATACATGAATACATAATTATCCTTTGTGCTTTTTGCAAGTCTATTTTTCTATTTTTTTGTGAGAAATCAGCATAAAAAAGATACAAATTAGTAACATATAAAGCATTTAAAAAAGGCAATATCTCATAAATATCTTTTGTATCAATCATTGATAAAATAATATTACATACATATTTAATTTCAATTGTTTTTGCAGTTTCTATGCATTCAAGCGTAAAAATATTCTTTTTTATATGTCTATAGTAATATAAATTTTCATCATTTAGATTTCTAACTTTTAGCACATCGCATTGTTTAAACCTACGAACATGAAATATATAATGAGAATCCTTGTTGTTAAATTCTATAGTTTGCATGCCTGCATTTTCATGATAAAAAAATTGCATGATATTTCTCAATAAAATTTTAAAAAATAGATAATAACAATATATAATAACAAAAATGCAATATACATTTTTTTAAATGTATCAACATATCTTTGCATATTTATAATACTAGTTTTAGATCTTTTCAATGACTTGATTCTGCATATTTCTCCTATTAAAAATATTATTAAGACAATCATCATCAGCACAATTCTTATATCAAATACAAAGCCTCTCATGGCTAGTAAAAATATACCCGTAACAATACTAATGCTTAGCACGCATATTGTAATTGGCATAACAAAATAAACCTTTTTGTTCAATTCCAAAAAAGTTTTGTATGTATAGAAATTATATAAATACCATACATATGGCACAAAGAATAAATATGCAAATATCTCATGTATAAATATACCCTGCATGTAGGCATCAGTTGCAATGATTTCATTTAATTCTGTTTTCATATAAATCCTAATTATAATGCTACTTATTTTGCGTGTAATTTAAAATTTCATCTATAATTATACTAGCACCATTTTGCTTTGATTCTTGAAGTAATTTAGTTGATAATTTGTCTAATTCAATATCAAGTATGGTATCAAGTAGCGTATTAATTTTTGTTGTATCTTGCATAATTTTTGTAATCTCCTCTTGATTATATAATAATGCCATATTTTTATCGCTCAAGCATTTAGCATTAAAATGTTGATGATTTTTCGCTGCATATGGATATGGTATAAATAATGATGGCAAACCATTGCTAACACTCTCCCAAAGACTTGAAGCCCCAGAACGACTTATGCAAAAATCAGACATTTGCATAATATCTACCATCTGTTTGCTAAAGTCAAAGACAAAAACATCTGCTTTGTTTTGTTTAATATCGTCCAGAGAATCCGCAATACAAAACCCCATTTCAATGTAGTCTTGTTTAATATTTTTATATTCATTTTTACCAGCTTGATGCAATATTCTTATGTTCTTATTCTTTAGATTAGGTGCAATTTTTAAAGCAAACTCATTAATTGCCTTAGCTCCTTGGGAGCCACCTATAAATGCTATAACTTCCACTTGCGTTCTAATTCTTTGTTTTTCAAAAAATTCCTTATTAACTGGATATGGTGTTATGCTTGCATCAGGAAATTCAAAACTTGAAAAAAATTTTTTTGCAAATGGTTTTAAAAGTTTGTTAAGAGAACCCATGCACGCATTTTGTTCATGTATAAATAATGGAATACCGCAAAATATAGCACCAAAACTACCAGTAGCCGCACTAAATCCACCTACACTAATACAAGCTTTTGCACCGCATTTTTTCATTTCGCTTTTTGCTTTAAATGATTCTTTTATATTTTGCAATAGAGCTTTGCATTTGCCAAAGGTATTTTGATTGACAACTGGCATAGATTCTAAAAATAGCATAGAATCAAAAGTTTGTTTATCGCTTTCAAACCATTGTTTGTCTTGTCCTCTTGTGCCACCTATGTAAAGAGTTTTAATGCCTTTATTCCTGCATTCCTGCCCTAATGCCTTTGCTATAGAAAGATGTCCGCCTGTTCCACCACCTGTAATTGCAATATACATATATCTCCTTAATTTATTACAATTTCTAGATTTTATGAATTTTTTCTTTTTTCTTGTTGTAGAAGTTTTTCTGCATAGATAAGTGTATCTTTGCTCAAATTAGAACCACCAACAATTCTTGCTATTTCCTTTACCTGTTCTTGTTTATCAAGAAGTTTTATGTTAGCTTCATTATTAGAATCTTTACTAATAAGATAATGTTGATCGCACATTAAAGGCATAAATGGTTGGTGCGAAATAGCAAAAATTTGATAACTATTTGATAAAAATTGTAATAGCTTTGCAACTCCCTCGCTTTCTTCGCCACTCAAATTTGCATCTATTTCATCAAGTATTAAGATTCCATTGCAATTACTGCTGTATTCAGCAGAGACACAAAGCATAGCAAGTCGCATGCGGTTGTATTCACCAGATGATACTACATTTTTTTGCTTAGCTGATAACAAAATATTCAACATATCAATACCTTTGTGGGAGTACTCGCCTTGTGAATGCTTGATATTAATATTTTCTAATCTTAATTGTTTTGCGTAATAGTTTAATTTTTTTTCAAAATGCACTATGAATTTAACTCTCTTTTTGCTTATAGATTCTGATAACTCTATAATCCTATATTCTAATTCCTTGAATCTCTTTTCAAGTTGTGTTTTATCAAATTCAATATTATCATATTCCTTGATTTTTTCTTTTTGTGATTCTAAGTGTTTTATCGCTTCTTCTTCACTTCCATATTTGCGATTAATCTCTGAAAGTTCTGCAATCCTTTCAAGTAGAGCTTCTGGCTCTATATCAAGATTTTCAAATTCATCAATTGCATTCTCTATGTTTCCTCTCAAATCCATGGCTATTGATATAAATTCACCCCCATCAATATCAAGCAATTCAATTGCTTTGCTTACATGATCTAATCCATCAAGGGAATGCAAGGCTTTCTTGCAAATCTGCATAACCTTCTCTTTTTTGCTTAGCATTTTTTTGTCATGCAACAATTTATCATATTCGCCCGGTTTTGGATTTATCCTTGATATTTTATCAATCTCAAATTGTGCAAAATCTTTTAAGTTTTCTATATTTTTTTGTTTATCTAGTATATCGTGAATTTCAATTTTACAGCTTTTAAACTCATGAAATACTTTGTTGTATTGGCTTAGTAAAGTGCCAAATTTAGAATCTTTTTGCATAATTATAGAATCCAAAGTATCTAACATGTAATTACTCTCAAGCTCATATGCATCTTTTATGCTTATGTGTTTTACAAAATACTTAGCGATCTCACTTAATTTTTTTTTAGAGATCGATTGATTATTAATGAAATATCTTATATTTTGCTTTTTTAAAACCGATATAACGATTTCACTTTCTCCATCAACATATTCATTTAAGATTCCAAAATCCTCTAAATTAATGCCAACATTATTGAAATTTACATTTAAACTTATCTCAATAACTTCCGCATTTGGCTCTTTCAATCCAAATGCACCCAAAATAGAGTGTAAAAAGACTGATTTTCCACTCCCACTAATGCCGCTAATAGTATTTAAACCATCTTTAACATACAATTCTAGATGTTTAAATGTAGGCGAGTTGCTAACAAAAATGCGTTTTATCATTGTTTTCTCAATCAAAAATAACTATAATATACAAATGTTTTCAAGCGTTATAGGCTCAATTAACCACCGCTCATGAATTGCAAGAGCTCAAGATTATCATTTTCTTTTAAATATACATTATCCCAAGTATCTTTTTTTATTACATCAGAATTCAAGGATATAGCTACAATTTTTTCTTCTATTTTAAGCTGTTCTAATAATTGAGAAATAGTAGTATTGTCACCTAATATTTGATTTTCACCATTAATTATAACTTTCATAAAACTTCCTTACAAAAACAAAATTAAAGACATAGTATTTTATCAAAAATATTTAAAAGTCTTTATTTTTATGATATAAAATTACAAATAGAATTTATTTTGTGATAAAAATAAACAATAAGCCATCAATAGCTTATAATACACCACTCAAAAAGAAGCAAAATGACATTTGTTGATGATATTTGTATGCAAGAATCGGCAATATTTATAGCAGATTCGCATTATAAACAAAAAGATACAGAGTTATTAAAATATTTTGAAGAAATACCAAAGGGTAGGCAAATTTTTTTAATGGGAGATATTTTTCATGTTCTAATAGGAAGTATAGATACAAGCTGTATTCACAATATGCCATTGATAAAAAGCATAGCAACATTAACATATACAAATAATATTATTTTTATAGAAGGAAACCATGATTTTGGTATAAGAACAATATGGGATAGATATAATATAGATTATAAAAAACAGAATTTGCATATTTTTTCATATGCTGAACAACCAATAATTATGCGAGGTGGAGAAGAATCGTTATATATATTGGCACATGGCGACTTGTGGATTGGAAAAGGCTATCATATTTATAGAAAACTTATTAATAATCAATTTGTATTGTCTATTTTTAGATACATTGATAAACTAAGTTGTGGTATAATATACAAGAAGGTTACCAAGTATATAAATAAAAAGAGAATTGCTGAATTTTCGTTTTTTCGCAAGGATTATGAAGCTTTTATGCGTGAAAGAATAAGAAAATATCGTGATTTTGTGATAAAGCCTATAATGAAAGACATTTTTATTTTAAATTGCAAGTCTTTTTGTATTGTAGAAGGGCATTATCACATGGGTATGGGTATATATGAAGACAATATCGCATATAATGCTTTGAAATCGTGTTATTTTCACAAGCAGTATTTAACTTTCAAAAAACATGAACTTTTGATAGAGGTGGAAGATGGACAATAAAAGTTACACAACAAAAATATCTTCAAATGAAATAGAGTTAGTGGATTTTAGAATCAATGAGGTCATTAATGGTATAACATATGAGGGTATATATGGAATCAATGTTGCAAAAGTTCAAGAAATTATCCAAATGCCAGAAATATTTGAATTGCCTGCTAGCCCAGATTATATTATTGGTGTATTTGATTTGCGTGGCATAATAATACCTTTGGTAGATCTAGCAGTATGGTTAAACATAAAAGATAGAGAAGAAGATATATCATTTAATAAGAAAAGAGTTATTATAGCGGAATTTAACAATTTAAAGATTGGATTTGTAGTCCATGAGGCAAAATTGATACGAAGAATTAGCTGGGATCAAGTTCAAGCCGCACAATTTAGCTCAAATAGTCATAATTTAGAGCGAGGAAAAATAACAGGTACAACAAGAATCGAGGAGGGCAAGACATTGTTGATCCTTGACTTAGAGGGTATTATTGATGATCTAGATTTCTATAGTGATAAACAAGATAAGAAAGAACTACAAACAATTGACAAGCAGTTTAGTGGCAATGTATTAATTGTTGATGATAGCACAATAGCGAGATCATTATTAAAGAAAAACCTAAAGAAAATGGGCTTTAATGTAATTGAAGCACATGATGGAGAAATGGCATTAAGCACATTGTATGATATATATAAGGAACAACAAGATAAAATAACTTCTTATCTACGATTTATTATATCAGATATTGAGATGCCAAAAATGGATGGTTTTCATTTTGCGGAGATAATCAAAAATGATGAGCGTTTTCAAGCAATCCCTCTCATATTTAATTCATCTATTTGCGATAAGTTTAGTGAGCAAAAGGGTAGAGATATAGGGGCAGATGCTTATTTGGTAAAGTTTGACGCACAAACTTTCTATGATGAAATTGCAAAAATTTTGGAATAAATTTAAAAATATAACTTTTTATGTTATAATTTAAAGTAATTAATATAGGCATAAACTAAGGTGCTATTACATATTTTGAGGTGTTAGATGAATGATGATATGCAAGAAATAATGGAGGATTTTCTAATTGAAGCCTTTGAGATGGTGGAACAACTTGATCAAGATTTGGTAGAATTAGAAAATAATCCAGAAGATTTAGATTTACTCAATAGAATTTTTAGAGTGGCACATACAATAAAGGGTTCTAGTTCATTTTTAAATTTTGATGTCCTTACGCATCTAACTCACAACATGGAAGATGTTTTAAACAAGGCTCGTAGAGGAGAATTGAAAATAACTCCAGATGTTATGGATGTTATCTTGGAATCTATAGATCTCATGAAAGCTCTTTTAACCGTGATTCGTGATAATGGTACTGATGCAAATAGTGGTATAGATGTAAGCGATTGCGTAAAGAGATTGCAAGCAATTTCAAAAGGTGGTAGTGTAGAGAGTGAGAATGAGGATTCTACACAAGCACAGCCTGCACAAACGCAAGAGGTAAATCAAGCCACACAACAGACTTCTGTAAATGAAGAGATACAACCTGCTGATGAGGATAAGGAAGAAGAGCCAGATTATGCGAATATGTCACCAGATGAGGTAGAAGCTGAGATTGAGAGATTGCTTGCAAAAAGGCAAGAAGAGGATAAAAAGAGAAGGCAAGAGAAAAAACAAGAGGAAAAAAAGGAGCAAGAAGCTCCAAAATCTACACCAAAAACAGCGACCGCATCTGCTTCAGCCACAAAAGCGTCTCCAAAAGCTTCAGAATCAGGTGGGCAGAAAGCACCATCTGTTGCGGTTGAGCCAACTGTAAGGGTTGATGTAAAAAGGTTAGATCATCTTATGAATCTAATTGGTGAACTTGTTCTTGGTAAAAATAGGTTGATTAGAATCTATGGCGATGTCGAAGAAAGATATGATGGTGAAAAATTTTTAGAAGAATTAAATCAGGTTGTAAGCTCAATTAGCACTGTTACCACCGATTTACAATTAGCAGTCATGAAAACAAGAATGTTGCCTGTTGGAAAGGTGTTTAGTAAGTTTCCTAGAATGGTAAGAGATTTAAGTAGAGAGTTAGGAAAAAATATTGACTTAATTATAAGTGGAGAAGAAACAGAGCTTGACAAGTCAATAGTTGAGGAAATAGGCGATCCATTAATACATATAATTAGAAATTCTTGCGATCATGGAATAGAGGTGCCAGATGTTAGAAAATCAAATGGAAAGAGTGAGATTGGTAAGGTTGAGTTAAAGGCGTATAATGAGGGAAATCATATAGTCATTGAAATAAAAGACGATGGTAAGGGTCTTGACGCAGAAATGCTTAAGAAAAAAGCCATCGAGAAGGGGCTAATAAACGAGAGAGATGCTGAAGGAATGAGCGAGAAAGAAGCCTTTGGTATAATATTCCGTCCCGGATTTTCCACAGCTACAAACATAACAAATGTTAGTGGTCGTGGTGTTGGAATGGATGTTGTTAAAACTAATGTCGAGAAACTTAATGGTATTATAGAGATAGATTCTGAAAAAGGTGTTGGAACGACACAGAAACTAAAGATTCCATTAACTTTGGCAATTATGCAAGCTTTATTAGTTGGAGTTCAAGAAGAGTACTATGCAATTCCGTTAAGCTCTGTGTTGGAAACGGTTCGCGTTTCTCAAGAGGAGATTTATACAGTTGATGGCAAAAGTGTATTAAGGCTAAGAGATGAGGTGTTGAGTCTAGTTAGATTAGCTGACATTTTCAAAGTAGATTCTGTATTAGAGAGTTTGAATGAAGTATATGTTGTTATAATAGGATTAGCTGAACAAAAGATTGGTGTAATTGTTGATTACTTAATAGGTCAAGAAGAGGTGGTTATAAAAAGTCTTGGTTATTACTTGAAAGGAACGGAGGGTATAGCCGGTGCTACTGTCAGGGGTGATGGTAAAATCACATTAATTGCGGATGTAGCAGCTATGATGGACATGGCAAAAGATGTGAAGGTTAGTGTAAATAATTTGATTTCTCAAAGTACTGCGGCTAAGGTTAAAAATTCGCCAAGTGATTATATAGTGCTAGCGATTGATGATAGCACAACAGATAGAACAATCATGAAAAAATGCTTAAATCCTTTGGGTATTACCGTTTTGGAAGCTAGCAATGGGCTAGAAGGGCTTGAAATTGTGAAAAGTGGTGATCATGATCTTGATGCGGTGCTTGTCGATATTGAAATGCCTCGCATGGATGGTTATACATTTGCTAGTGAAGTTAGAAAGTATAATAAGTTTAAGAATCTACCTTTGATTGCTGTAACAAGCAGAACTAGTAAAACAGATAGAATGCGAGGTGTAGAATCTGGTATGACAGAATACATAACTAAGCCTTATACACCAGAGTATTTGTTAAATGTTGTGAAAAGAAATATTAATCTATAATAATGGAGACCACTATGGATAACAGAGCTTTAAAAGATGTGTTTGCTAAACAACAAAACAATGGTGTAGGTGGAGAATTGCAAGGAGATTCTGAACATATAGTCCAGCTTATTGGTTTTGTTGTTGGGACAGAAGAGTTTGCAGTACCTATTTTGAATGTTAAAGAAATTATTAAACCTATTGATTTTACGCGTGTTCCCGGAACTCCTGACTATGTCATGGGTGTATTTAACTTACGGGGAAATGTCTATCCCTTAATAAATCTTAGGATGAAGTTTGGAATCCCACAAACAAAGCAAGACAAGGATACTCGCTATTTAGTTGTAAATCATAATGATGAAATCGCTGGTTTTGTAATTGATAAATTAACAGAAGCTATACGCATTGATGAAAGCCACATAGATCCCATACCAGATACTTTTAATGAGCAAGAAAATTTATTGTATGGTATAGCAAAGCAAGGCGATAGATTAACCACCATATTGCGTGTGGATAATTTGCTTAAAAGAACTTTTTAGTATGTTTTTAATTTATCATATAAGCTAAAATATGTGGTTGTGCTTTGCACTTAACTTTTCGTAAAATTGTTTGCTACGATAATTACCTTTGTAAGGTTTGTAATGTTGTTTTTTTTGTATAGAAATTGTTTTATTTTATATATTATTAGATCTATTGCATTGAGCTTGTTGTTTCTCTTATATTTTATGACTTTGGATGCAAAGGAGTTAAACGAAGATGATAATGAATTTATAAGAAGTTTGACACAACCGCAATCTGGCGAAATATTAGAAGTGTATGACAAAAATGGGAGCAAATTTGTAACTTTTTCAAATCTTGATATAAAGGTAGGAGAGAATGGTATTATTATAAGGGATTTGGGCACATATCAGCCTATAGTAGCAAATGTAATTGTCGTACATACAGAAAAAGCAAAAGCAACAGCTAAAGTTATCCCCTTTGATCAGCTTTACCAACCATTTTTACCTACCCCAAACCTTATTCCGCAAGTAGGCGATAGGATGGTGTTTAGAAGTTTTAACAATAAGGCTTTCATAATAGCACCCAATGAGGAGAATTACACTGCTATTAAGGAAAAATTTTCATTTATCGAGTTTGTGAGTTCGGATTTGCTTATGGGCTTTCTTAACTCTCAAGGCAAGCATGATCCATCCATAAAAACTTTACCTAAGGCTTGCAATGAGTATGGTGTTGGTTTGGTATTTATAGTGGGCAGTCAATATTTGGGTGTTTTAAATTGCAATAATTTAGAAAGCATTATAAAATATAAATACGATCCAATCAATAAGCGATCAATTAAAACACCATTCTATACTAGGGTAAACTTTGATGGCGGGGGTTCATTAACCTATGTTTTATCCTCAAAAAAGAGTAAAAATTATTTTTTATATTATGATAATATGATAGATAATGGGGGTAAAGAGCAGAATTAGCAATTAAGTAATTAGCATGGTAATGCTTATGCTAAGCAAATAACTCTTTATGTACTAATATATACAATTATATACAATAGATTAGATTCAATGAAAGTGAGGTATTAAATTTAAGCCCACATAAAAACCGATTATAATCGTAAAACCAAATAAATCTTAAATGTGAACTATCTAAAATTATTATGTTACCAATTAATTATATCTCAGTACCTTATTTATTTTTAGATTACTTTTTATTATATCTACATTTTTTATGAATATGAATTATGGGTATCTTGTTTTGCATATTGATAAGTTTATATAAAAGAGTTTTTTGTTAAATGGAAATATAAGTTGAATAATTCTATATAAGATTTTTTCAGGATAGATTAAGGTTCAATATGCTCGCATTTACATCACCATGCGTGTATTATTCAATATCTTTTGATTATTTTTAATTCTTAAGGTCGTTTTTTGATTAAGCTTTATAAGCAGCAAAACTTTCATTAAGGCTATATTTTGTTAAATAACATTTTTATTGTCTTCATAATTGTAAATAAAATCATAAAGTCCCCACACTTACTAGCACCATTAACTTTAAAGCTTTTGTAAGATTACATATAATTTCCTTGTAAGTTTCTAAAAATATGATAGGACTATTAGACATACTATTTAAGGCAAATTCTTTCAACTCGTTTAGGTTGGTAAATTTCACATTTTAACGCTTTTAAAAGAAAATATAAAAGAAATTATAAGCCATATAGCAGAAAATAAATATAATAACTTTTGTTTGTTTTAAATCATTTGGTTTCATTTATATAACCTATATAACCATTTTTGTATTATTATATACACATAAAAACACCATCAAGCATATGAATAGAATCCTTACATTTATGTTATGACTTCTTTTAAGCTATATTTATTTGCCATATTATTTTGCTTAGTAATATATTACTATTGTAAATTAGTAATAAATATTCGAATGTTTTCATAATCCATTTTTATAATTAATCTTAAAAATTAATATTACAAAGCTTTAAATAATGTAATTTTAAAAGTACAATGACAAATTATAGGTATCACATGTAATTATAATTAACTTAACACATACATGATAGAATGCAAAATTATTTAATAAGGAGCAATATGCAAATAATCAATATCGATAAAATTAAAGAAGCAAGAAATAGGTTAAGTGGTATTACAGCAAAGCATCCCTTGGCATATGCACCAAAACTTAGCAAATTATCAAATGCACAGATTTATTTAAAAAAAGAAAATTTACAACCAACTGGTGCTTTCAAAATTAGAGGTGCATTTAATAAGCTTGCTGTTTTAAAAGAAAATGATATAAAAAACCACACAAAGGTTTTAGATAAAGGTGTTATTTGTGCAAGTGCTGGAAATCATGCACAAGGTATTGCTTTTTCGGCACAACATTTCAAAACACGGGCAGTAATCGTAATGCCAGAGGCAACACCACTTTTAAAGATTATAGGGACAAAGGCTATGGGTGCAGAAGTAGTGTTAGCAGGAGACAATTATGATGAAGCATATGCGTACGCACTAACATTGGCAAAAGAACAAAATTTAACTTTTATACATCCTTTTGCTGATGAGGAAGTTATGGCAGGACAAGGCAGTATAGCTCTTGAAATGATAGAAGAAGAAACATTGGATATTGTTATCGTGCCAATTGGTGGAGGTGGATTGATTAGTGGCATTGTGAGTGCATATAAGACATTATCACCAAAAACAAAAATTATTGGAGTTAATGCAAAAGGTGCTAATGCAATGAAAAATAGTTTTTATAAAAAACAAATTATAAATTCAGACAGTGTCAAAACGATAGCAGATGGAATTGCTGTAAGGGATGTTAATGAATTTTCATTCAAATATATTTCAAATAATGTTAGTGATATTGTTGAAGTTGATGATGAAGAAATTGCTAGTGCTATTTTGTTTTTATTAGAATCTCAAAAATTAGTTGTAGAAGGTGCTGGTGCTGCAAGCGTGGCAGCTTTAATGCATAAAAAATTAGATTTAGAGCCAAGATTAAAAGTAGGTGCAATATTAAGTGGAGGGAATATTGATGTAACAATGTTAAACATTATTATAGAAAAAGCCTTGTTAAAAAGTGATAGGAAAATGAAATTTCAAGTTATACTTGTAGATAAGCCTGGAAGCTTGCAAAGATTAACTGAGATATTAACAAAAGAAGGTGCGAATATTGTTTTTATAAATTATTCAAGAATAAGCACAAAGCTTGAATATGGAGATGCAATAGTAGAATTAGCATTAGAAATCAAAGGTAGAGAGCATAAGGAATCAATTTATAGAATCTTGCTTAAACATTCATACAAATTTACTGAGCTTATGTAGGCTGTATTCTTGCAATGTTTTAGTTGAATAAATATGCACTTTACTTTATATCCATAATAATCATATGTCCATTAAACTTGCTAGATACAATACTTGTGTATTGTCAAATGAGTTGATTTTAGTATAAATAGATAATAGATATAAAAAAGTTGATAATAGTAAGAAAAATAGCAAACAAATTAACTTAAAATACTATTTTGATGTTATAATCAGAATTTGATAGAGAGATGTCCGAGTGGTTGAAGGAGCACGCCTGGAACGCGTGTAAAGTGAAAGCTTTCGAGGGTTCGAATCCCTTTCTCTCTGCCATAGCTACATAATTGCTATTATTTTTGAAATTATAATTACTTTATTTTTGTTTAGTTACAAATCAGTTTAATTTGCATTGTGAAGATTTAATTGCATGTTGTTTATACAATTACTTGCTTTTTAGTATTTTTTAGTGTAGAATAACACTCTCATTTTATATTTATGTTTGTAGAATAAGGAATAATGATGGAGCGAACTCTCTCAATAATAAAGCCCGATGCTGTTAAAAAAAATGTAATTGGAAAGATTGTTACTAGGTTTGAAGATAATGGTTTGCGTATAGCAGCTATGAAGAAAGTACAGCTTAGTAAAGAGGAGGCACAAGAATTTTATGTTGTGCATAAAGATAGACCTTTTTATCAAGATTTAGTTGATTTTATGGTAAGCGGACCTGTTGTTGTTATGGTGTTAGAAGGGGATAATGCAGTATCTAAAAATCGTGAGCTTATGGGTGCTACAAATCCGAAAGAAGCTGCAAAGGGAACTATTCGGGCTGATTTTGCAGATAGTATAGACGCTAATGCCATTCATGGAAGTGATTCTAAGGAGAATGCCGCTGTAGAGATTTCTTTTTTCTTCGCAAGTAGCAAGATTTACTAGTCTTATTTCCTATTTGGTCGAGTTTGGTATTTAATTTTTGAAAATAGAATTTAGAAAAATTACAAGCAGTGCAAAAGCAATAGATGTTAAATTAGACTCGTCGTGCAGTGATTCATTATTGGGTGATGAGCATGTGAGTTTGGTTGGTGAGATCAATAGAAAATATCACAATTTGATTGAATTTAATGGTAAGATGATTGGCAAACTTAATCTAGTTTGTGCCAAGAGCGGTGCAGAATTTACAAGAGATATTAACGAGTGTTTGGTTTTGTATTTTTCAGATGGTATCTGGGAAATGCAAAGCCAAATTAGTAGCATTGATATTCTTGATGTTATTGAGTTTTTTGAAGGCTTTATAGATTTCAACTTTGTTTTAGAAAGTGAGATAGAATCTATAAGATTGGATTATAATATTAAGGAGTAGTTATGGCGGTTCCTAAGAGAAGGGTAAGTAAAACTAGAGCAGCAAAAAGAAGAACTCATTATAAAGTGGTTTTAGCCAAACCGGTTAAAGATAAAGATGGTAGTTGGAGATTGCCACATTATATAAATAAATTTACACAAACATACTGAAGGTAGCATGTTAAAGATTGCACTGGATGTAATGGGGGCTGACAATGGAATCAACCCTATTGTAAATGGCTTGCTAGATGCGTTAGTTAATAGAGATTTTAAAGCTTTTTTGGTGGGCGATGAGTCTCTTATAAAGCCGTTTCTTGATTCTAAGAAACTTTCAGATAAATTCTTTAAAAATATTGAAATCTTACATGCAGATGATTATATTAAAATGGAAGAGCAAGCTAGTAATGCAAATAAGAGAACCAATACATCCATATACAATGCCATACAGCTTGTAAAAAATAACCAAGCTGATGCATGTGTTAGTGCTGGTCATAGCGGTGCTACGATGAGTCTAGCAACATTGCAGGTTGGACGAATACATGGCATTTCAAGACCGGCTATATGCACATATATGCCAACTATAAATAACACAAGAAGTGTTATACTTGATGCGGGTGCAAATACAGATTGTAAGCCCGAGTATCTAGTAGATTTTGCAATTATGGGATACCACTATACAAAGCATGTACTTAAGTATGATGCACCTAGAGTTGGACTTTTAGCTAATGGAGAAGAGGATTCTAAAGGGAATGATTTGACTAAGCAAACCTTTAAACTCTTAAAACAATATAACTTCTTTATAGGTAATGTTGAAGGATCTGATATATTTAATGGTTCGGTAGATGTAATTGTTTGTGATGGATTTATGGGGAATCTAGTATTAAAAGCCAGTGAAGGAGTCGCAAGCTCTATTAGCACGATATTAAAGCAAGAAATAAAGAGATCCTTTATGGCACAGATTGGTTATTTACTTATGAAAAATGCGTTTAAATCATTGAAATCAAAAATAGATTATGCTGAGTATGGTGGTGCTCCGTTACTAGGCGTAAAAAAACCTGTTATTATAAGTCATGGTAAGAGTAATGCTAGGGCAATAGAGTGTGCCATATATCAAGCTATAGAGGCATATGATACAAAGGTGTGTGATAGAATTGCAGAGGTTTTTCAGAGGATGCCAAAAGAATAAATAAAGAAATAATGTTACATATAATACACATTAACATGCAAAATATTATTCATCTTTAGGATTCAGTATTTTTTGTAATGTAACATTTTCATTATTCAAGTGAAAAGGAGATATATGTTATACCACTCTTCCATAATATCCATTGCGTCATATGTGCCAAAGAATTGTATTACAAATGATTTTTTTACCAAATATGTAGATACTAGTGATGAGTGGATAACGCAAAGAACAGGTATAAAAACTCGGTATTTTGCAGATAAAGATGAAAAAAGTAGTGATTTAGGCACAAAGGCTGCGAGAATAGCTATAGAAAGGGCAAATCTAATGGTTAGCGATATTGATTTAATAATATGTGCAACTATTAGTCCTGATTTCTTTGGTATGCCATCAACTGCGTGTATTATAGCGTCTAAGCTTGGTATATCAAATGTCCCCGCATTTGATATTTCTGCTGCATGTACTGGTTTTGTGTATTCATTATCTATAGCTAAGGCACATGTAGAAAGCGGAATGTGTAAAAATGTTTTAGTAATAGGGACAGAGAAAATAAGTTCGATTCTGAACTTTGAGGATAGAACCACATGTGTATTGTTTGGAGATGGTGCTGGCGCTTGTGTTGTAAGTAGGAGCAAGGAAGTGGGTATAAAAGATGTTCATATATCATCTGATGGGAATTTTTCTCATTTGCTATGTACGCCTGCATATCACAACAATTTTAGATATGATAATGTTTTAGATACATTTTCAATTGATGATAATAGCAAGCAAGAACAATTGTTAATGATGAAAGGTAATGAGGTATTCAAGATAGCAGTCAGGACTATAGCAAGGGATGCATCAGAGATTTTGCAAAATAATAAAATTAGCGTTAATGAATTAGATTACTTTGTGCCTCATCAAGCAAATTTAAGAATTATTCAATCAGTTGCAGATACATTGTCATTGCCGCAAGAAAAAATTATTTTAACCGTTAGCAAATATGGTAACACATCAGCTGCAAGTATTCCGATGGCTCTTGATAATGCTTATTGTGAGGGCAAGATAAAAAATAAAGATCTATTGTTATTAGATGCATTTGGGTCTGGATTTACATGGGGTAGTGCTTTAATATATGCTGACTTTGCGTAAATTATTCATATAAAATGTATTTGCATAAAAAATTATAGTTAAGCAATATTTGCTTGCAACATACCTTATAATTCTCCTTTTGTTTCTTTTTTAAGAAGAAGTTACTAAATCAATATTGGATTTTAATTCAGATTATTTTATAAGCTTTGTTCTGATTTATAGTCTTACTTATAATATTAGCGTCTAATTGCTATTAAGTCTTATGATTTAAAGTAATATTTACATTTATTGAAATAATTTAAATCTAAACATAATTATATATAACGCTAACTTCATAGCAAAGATTTCAGCTCATAGTTAATATCTAAATTATAATAAAATAATATTTATTTCCCAAACAATATGCTTATAAACATATTTAATAGTATAGTTGTAACTTTAAGTATATATAAACACATAAAATAATATACTTTATTGTAAAATTTATATTTGCTGATTTTTGATAAAATGACTACCTTTATTTTATTAACAAAACCACACATAACATTGATTTAAGGATATATATGAGTAGCAAAGATACTATAAAAATCATAGGTGCAAAAGAAAATAATCTCAAAAATATTAATCTTGAGATTCCTAAAAATAAACTTGTAGTATTTACTGGTGTTAGCGGTAGTGGCAAAAGTACTTTGGCATTTGATACCTTATATTCTGAAGGACAGAGGAGATATATAGAATCTTTATCAAGCTATGTAAGGCAATTTTTGGATAAGGTTGGAAAACCAAATGTAGAGAAAATAGAGGGACTAACTCCCGCTATAGCAATAGATCAAAAAACTACTTCGAAAAATCCTAGATCAACAGTTGGCACAATAACAGAAATTTATGATTATTTGCGTTTGTTATATTCTCGCATAGGTATTCAACATTGCCATATTTGTGGTAATCAAATTAGCTCAATGTCAGCAAGTGATATTATAAAAGAAGTGCTTAAAATACCAAAAGATTCTAAAATTATTATATATGCTCCACTTGTTAAGGAAAAAAAGGGTAGTTTTCATGATAAATTAGAATCTTTACGCAATAAAGGTTTTGTTAGAGCAAAAATAAATGGCGTAATGGTTAGACTTGATTCAGAAATTACATTATCAAAAACAAAAAAACATAGCATAAGTCTTGTTATGGATAGGGTGGTATTAAATGAAGACAATCATTCAAGAATAGCCTATGCCGTAGAATCTGGACTAAAGGAATCTTATGGGGAAATAGAAGTAGAAATACTGAATGAAAATAAAGAGAACACAATAATACATTTTAGCGAACATTTAGCTTGTTTTAAATGCAAGGTAAGTTTTGAAAAATTAGAACCTTTGAATTTCTCATTTAATTCACCAAAAGGTGCTTGTAAAGAATGTAGTGGATTGGGTGTTAAATATGCCCTTGATATAAATTGCATTATAGAAAGATATGAACCATTGAATAAGGGTGGCATTAAAATGATATTTGGATTCAATAAGAGTTATTATTATGCGTTGTTTGAGGGTTTTTGCAGGGCATATGAAATACAACCAAATACTACTTTTGATGATTTATCAAGTGATATGCAAAATGCACTTTTATATGGAAGCACAAGGGATATTGAAGTAGTATGGAAGAATTCTAATATAAAACAAATATGGCGTGGAGTTATGCAAATAGCCCTTGATGTTTTAAAAGACGACACATCAGATTATATGGTTGAAAAGACATGCAAAGAATGCGGTGGCAATAGATTAAATCAACAATCATTAAGTGTAAAAGTTGCAAATAAAGGTATAGCAGAAGTTATAAATATGCCAATAGAGCAATGCTATAAATTCTTTAATGATGAGCAAAATTTTGAATATCTAAATACGCAGCAAAAACAGATTTCAGATTCTATACTAAAAGAAATTAGAGAAAGATTATTTTTTTTGTATGATGTTGGGCTTGGTTATTTAACTTTGCATAGAGATGCAAGAAGTATTAGTGGTGGAGAGAGCCAAAGAATAAGGATTGCAAGTCAAATAGGTAGCGGGCTTACAGGCGTTATGTATGTGCTTGATGAGCCAAGTATAGGGCTACATGAAAGGGATACGCTAAAACTAATAAGAACTCTAAAGTCATTGCAAGAAAAAGGAAATAGTGTAATAGTGGTTGAGCACGACAAAGAAACAATTATGTGTGCGGATTTTATAGTAGATATAGGACCTGGTGCTGGAATCTATGGTGGTGAAGTGGTTTTTAGCGGTAAAGTAAAAGAATTGTTAAAAAGCAATACACTATCTGCACAATATCTAAATGGAACAAAAAATATCTCATATCAATTTAATAGAAAACAAAATAAATGGCTTAAGATGAGTGGGGTTACGATTCATAATTTAAAAAATGTTAGCGTTAAAATTCCATTATCAAACTTTGTGTGTGTTACAGGAGTTAGCGGTAGCGGTAAAAGCTCTCTTATATTGCAAACACTTTTACCCGTAGCACAAGAATTGTTAAATCATAAGAAAAAAACTCAAGCAAATAATGGTGTGAAAATAGAAGGTTTAGAGAATCTTGACAAAGTAATATATCTTGATCAAAGCCCAATAGGCAGAACACCAAGGAGTAATCCTAGCACATATACAGGTTTAATGGATGATATAAGAGGTATTTTTGCGGATACAAAAGAATCTAAAATAAGAGGCTATAGTATAGGCAGGTTTAGCTTTAATGTGCGGGGTGGTAGGTGTGAAAAATGTCAAGGAGAAGGTGAGATAAAGATCGAAATGCACTTTTTACCTGATGTAATGGTACAATGTGATGCGTGTAAAGGTGCAAAATATAATCCTCAAACTTTAGAAATCTATTATAAAAATAAAAATATTTCTGATGTGCTTAATATGAGTGTAGATGAAGCAATAGAATTTTTTAGTAAGATTCCAAAGATTTTTAACCGCTTAAAAACACTTCAAGCAGTAGGGCTTGGATATATAACATTGGGGCAAAGCTCATTAACTTTGAGTGGAGGAGAAGCACAAAGAATAAAACTTAGCAAAGAGCTTAGCAGAAAAGATACAGGTAAAACTTTATATATACTTGATGAGCCAACAACTGGATTACATTTTGCTGATGTTGATAAACTAACGGGTGTATTGCATCATTTAGTGGAACTTGGTAATTCTGTAGTAGTGATTGAGCATAATTTAGATGTAATAAAAAATGCAGATTATATAATAGATGTTGGACCAGAAGGAGGAAGTGGTGGAGGTAAAATTATAGATTGTGGAAATGTTTCTAACATTATAAAAAATAAAGATAAAAGTGGAAGTTACACCGCACAATTCTTGGCTAAAGAATTAGAATCAAATTGACTATTGTTCTATATCATATTCATAAGTCTAACAATTAATCACATAAACTAGCAGTATGCTTAGGCATACTGGATTAATGTGAAAAATTATAAATAGTTCAGTAGGATTATGATTAAATTTACCTAAAAAACACTCCATATTGATGTTGCATTGTAAGTAAATCTTGGATATTCAATCATAAATATATCTAATCATATTTTCAATGAATCTATAGTTTTTTAATCATACATTTTAATTAAAATAAATTAGTAATATTAAGATTGGAAGTGTGCATAACACTTTATAGGTTGGTCGTATTGGTATTAGAATATTTGTAGTATAATGACACATACTATAGATTTTAAGAAGGAGTTCTGATGTATATAAGTTTAAAGTTTTTTTACCTTATACTCATAAATACTATATTGTATGTTTGGTATTCTTATGTGGGTAATGCTAATGGGGGGGGGGGGGGTAAGCTCTGGCATACTCGGTTTAATTGGGAAAAGTTTTGTTTTAAATTTTAGTTTTTTTTATATTATCTTTTATATATGTAATCTGATTGGCAAAAAATTCTTGCTCATTGTAGAAAATATTCTGTTTTTTGTTACTTTTTTTATAGGTTTAGTTGAGATATTCTTGTTAATAAATTTTAATACACTTCTAAATATAGTATTTGTTCAAATTATCTTAAGTAGTAATTTTAATGAAGGGAATGAATTCATTCAGACATATATTGATGGAAAAATTTTAATATATTTAATCGTGTATTGTTTATGCAGCATGGCATTTTTAATAAAATTACCTAAAAGACATATTGCAATTAGTGTAAAATTATCTGTGGTTTTTTTATGTTTATGCATTGGTTTTTTTATGTTTGTGTATGGTAGATATTGGTATGGTCTTAAATTGCCGGGGAAGGATTATTTCATAGAAAAAAATATAGTATTTAGGTGGGAGCAAGTAATTATTCAAGGTTTTAAAGCTCAAAATGATTTCATGAGAGAATATAATGCATTGTTGAATTCAACCAAATCGTTTAAGGTGCAAAAGGAAGGCGAGATAATTAGTAATACAAGTGAAATTCCTAATATAGTGTTAATCATTGGTGAATCTACGCAAAGAAACTATATGAGTTTATATGGTTACCCATTAAATACAACACCATTTTTGAAATCATTACAAGAAAAAGGGAATTTATATGTATTTAACGATGTGATTTCACCACATGCACATACAGATCTATCTTTACAAAAGGTTTTAACATTTAGCAACTATGAAAATTCTGATATACTGTGGTTTAAGCAACAAAATTTAATAAATGTTATGCGCTTTGCAAATTATAAGACATATTGGTTGAGCAATCAGGAAACTTTTTCTATATGGGGAAATGCACCTGAAGTTATGTCTAGACATGCAGATATTACTAAATTTAGCAATATCAGTACAAGTTATACATCTGGCTCTCTATTTGATGAAGTTTTAATACAGATGCTTGATTCCGTAATGCACACTAATATATCAGATGATAAACATTTTTATATACTACATCTTATGGGTACGCATGGTGAATATTGCAATAGATATCCTAATAAATTTAACAAATTTACACATAATGATATACTTAAATATCAATTAAACACTTTGTCCTCATTTTCAACTATCTCTAGCACGCAACTTACTAACGAACAATCAAAAATCAAGCTAGATTATGTTAATGCTATTTTATACAATGATTATGTTGTAAATGAGATTATAAAAAGATTTGAAAATGAGGATGCAATAATATTTTATTTTAGCGATCATGGTGATGAAGTATATGATTTTAGAGATTTTTCTGGACATAGCAATACGATAGCATCTCGCTTTATGGCTGAGATACCATTTATGATATATGTAAGCGATACATTCAAGCAAAAGCACGCAGATATGGTTAAAAAAATAGATAGTGCAAAAGATTTACCATTTATGACAGATGATTTTATACATGCTTTCCTTGATATATTAGGTATTAAAACAAAAGATTCTATTGAAGAGAGAAGCATATTTAACAATCATTATAATAAAAATAGGGCAAGAATATTTGCAGGAAATAAAGATTATGATAAAGTATTAAAGAATCAAGTATTGCAAGGCACATTGCCACAAAAATTTTGGTTACACAGAGTTGATGATATGAAAAAATTAGCAGAGTTTTATGGTAAATATGTTGGATATGAAATTGATGTGCATTTTTTAGAAAATAATCCAAAACGATCTATTCCATATTTTGATGTAGGTCATGATGGTCTTCAAGATAGCATTAATTTGGATTTAGAACAAATGTTTGAATTTGTGTATAATAAAAACAAAGAACAATTGAATAAAAACAAAAAGCTTGATGTTAAGTTTTGGATTGATTTTAAAAATCTTACTGAAACAAATAAAATTAAGGCTTTAGAAACCATGCAAAGACTCTGCGATAAGTATAATATTCCTCTTAACAACTTGATTATAGAAAGTACAAGTTACGAACCATTGGGAGTTTTTAAAGATGCTGGATTTCACACTAGTTATTATGTAACATACAGCGAAAAACAAATGCAGGACAAAGAAAATACATATAAAGATTTACATAATATAGCCAATTCAAACAATATTGATTATATAAGTTTTGATTATTTTCAATATTATAATTTTATCAAGCAGTCTAGTGTAAAATTGCCATTGCTTACTTGGAAGCTTGGTAGTCCATGGTTTGATAATGTAGAAGTGGATGCCTACAAAGATTCCCAAGTAGATGTTATATTGGTTTCAGAGGAGGGTAATTATAGATAGTGCGTCTTATTTGAGAAACTATGTTAAACATGATCCAATATAATGATTTATATATAAATTATAAACGAACTGATATATTTTTGTCTCTCAAAAATTGTTTTAATGCCAAAATTTCTATTTCCTTATAATGAAATATGCTAGCAGCAAGGGCTGCATCAATACCCAATTCAAACACTTCTAGTATATGTTGCATATTTCCTGCACCCCCGCTTGCAATAATAGGCAAATTGCATGTATTCATGGCGATTGTTAGTTTCTCTATGTCAAAACCCTCTTTTGTTCCATCGCTATTCATGCTTGTTAGCAGTATCTCACCCGCACCTCTTTTCTCTACCTCAATTAACCATTCTTGCATATTTTTATTACTATCATGTCTCCCACCATGTGTAAAAACTCCTATGCTTCCATCATTTCTATATTTTACATCTATTGCAATTACAATACATTGAGAGCCAAATTTCTGCACACTTTCATTTATAAAGTCTGGATTTTTTAATACGGATGAGTTTAAGCTTACTTTATCGCAACCTGCGTTAAGTAGATTTGAAATATCCTGTATAGTTCCTATACCACCGCCAATTGTCAAAGGGATAAAAACTTCTTTTGCAATCGATTCTATAATATCTAGTGTTGTTTTTCTATTCTCATATGATGCATTGATGTCTAAAAATACTAACTCATCAGCACCTTCATCATTGTATCTTTTGGCTACTTCTAGCGGATCTCCTGCATCCTTTAATCCTATAAAGTTTACACCTTTAACTACCCTACCATTTTTTATATCAAGGCATGGAATAATTCTTTTTGCTAAATTTGTCATATTATTTCCTTTACTTAATGTTTAAAAATAGTTATAATTACAATGAAAAAGAAATTATAGCAATAAGTAATAAATTTAATTATATTTGAATTAAGCTTGGGTGTATTCCCTATTGTTTTATATATAGAGTAATGCCAATTATAAGGGGGCATGATATGCAATATCAATGTATGCGTAAAGGCATAGAGTTAGATTATAAATTCACAGATAATATTAGAATCTTAAAAAAGGATTCTAATAGACATTCAAGATTAAGGACAAGAGGACACAAAGAAAATAAATTTATTCATAAAAAAAGCTTAGGACAGAATTTTTTACATGATGAAATTATCTTGGATAAGATTATCCAATCCATTCCCTATAATGTTTGCAATGATTTAGAATCTCGCATGCAATTGATTGAAGTGGGGATTGGCTTGGGTGATTTAACTAAAAGGCTTTTAGATAAATATAAGCTTTTAGCTTATGAAATCGATGATGATTTGATAGAAAAAGCTAAGCAAACTTTTAAACAAGAATTAGTATCAAAGAGACTTGTATTAGTTCAACAAGATGTTTTAAAGGTTGATAGCAATGGTGGATATTTATTTGATGGTGAATATTTTTTAGTTTCTAATCTACCTTATTATATTGCAACGGCGGTTATTCTAAAAGTCTTAAAAGATAGCAATTGCAAGGGCTTTGTTGTTATGACACAAAAAGAGGTCGCACAGAAATTTTGTGCAACTAGCAAGGATAGTTCATTTTGTGCTTTGAGTGTGTTAGCACAATCTTTTGGCGATATACAATATTTGTTTGAGGTCTCAAAAGAATCTTTTACACCTCAACCAAAAGTGCAATCGGCAGTTTTTTGCTTTCAGAGAAAAGAGAGCTTTTATACAAAGGAGCTAGAAAACTTGCTACACTATGCTTTCATATCACCAAGAAAAAAGCTTTTCACAAATCTTATGCAATACGATATGATTTATGGCAGGGAAATGTTACTTGATATATTTAAGCAATTAAATTTATCAAAAGATATTAGGGCTCATGAAGTGGGCTTACAAGAATATTGCCAAATATTGCAATATATGAAATTATACAAAGGATAATACATGGATAATGTAAATAATACAAACAACGAAATAAGTGATTCTAATAAAGAATCTAGTGCAACAAAAAAAGTTTCATCTCAAAAACATATGCCTAGGGATAATAAAACTAGTAATGTTAATAAGCAAAATATGCATAGGAGAAATCCTAGGCAAGAACAAGATTCTATACAAACAGATACTAGAAAACGGAGTTTTCCAACACATTCTAAAGACGATAATGCAGATGGTCGCAAATGGGGTAAAGACAACAAGCATTTATCTAAAAATAAAAAAGAAAAGCATGAATATGATGAAAAACATGAAGATGGTACAAGAAAGATAAAATTGCCTAGTGAGAAGGGCAATATATCTTTTCATAAAGATTTAAAAAAGGGAGTTGAGGCGAATACAAAAATACAAAAAGGCAGTTTAAATCCTCACAATAAATTAAATCTTAATACAAATGCAAAGATTAGAATTACTCCTCTTGGTGGTTTGGGCGAGATTGGCGGAAATATGACAATTATTGAAACAGAGAAAAGTGCAATTGTTATTGATATTGGAATGAGTTTTCCTGATGAGAGTATGCCCGGAGTTGATATTCTGATTCCAGATTTTCATTATATACAAACTATTAAGCATAAGATAGCAGCTGTTGTAATCACACACGCACATGAAGATCATATAGGTGCAGTCCCTTATTTTTATAAACATTTTCAGTTTCCATTATATGGTACACCGCTTGCATTAGGATTGGTTGGCAATAAATTTGAAGAGCATGGGTTAAAGCAGCATAAAAGTTTATTTCATATTGTAGAAAAAAGAAATCCTGTAAGGATCGCTGATTTTGAGATAGAATGGATTCATATAACACACAGCATTATTGATAGCTCTGCTCTTGCCATAAGGACTGAAGCGGGCGTTATAATGCATACTGGAGATTTTAAAATAGATCATACACCTATTGATAATCTACCAACCGATTTACATAGGTTAGCTTATTATGGTGAAGAGGGTGTTATGTTGCTTTTAAGCGATTCTACTAACTCACACAAATCAGGAGTAACACCTAGCGAGGCAAGCGTTGGACCAACATTTGATAATCTTTTTAAAAATGCTACGGGACGAGTCATAATGAGTACCTTTAGCTCTAATATTCACAGAGTGTATCAAGCTATCTCTTATGGTTTAAAATATAATAGAAAAGTGGCAGTGATTGGACGCTCTATGGAAAAAAACCTCGATATGGCAAGAGATTTAGGCTATATAGATTTGCCAAATAGTGTTTTTATAGAAGCACATGATGTTTTAAGGTATCCGGATGAAGAGGTGTTGATTGTAACAACAGGTAGTCAAGGCGAAACAATGAGTGCTTTGTATCGTATGGCTACAGATGAACATAGGCATATAAAAATCAAACCAACTGATATGGTGATTCTATCTGCTAAAGCAATTCCGGGTAATGAGGGTAGTGTATCATCTGTAATAAACCTTATTATGAAAGCAGGTGCAAAGGTAGCTTATCAAGACTTTAGTGAGATACATGTAAGCGGGCATGCAGCACAAGAGGAGCAAAAGCTAATGCTAAGGCTAATTAAGCCAAAATTCTTTTTACCAGTACATGGTGAATTTAACCATATATCTAAACATAAACAGACAGCTATTGCTTGCGGTGTTTTAGAAAAAAATATATATCTTATGGAAGATGGAGACCAAATTGAAGTTAATCCAAACTATATGCGTAAAGTCAAATCTGTTCGCACGGGTAAAAGCTGTGTGGATAATCAAGCCAATAGATATATAGAAAATGATGTTCTAAACGAAAGGAATTTATTAGCAAATGATGGTATATTTATATTAACACTTAGCATAGATAGCGATAAAAAGAAAATATTAGAGCATAGAGTTAATGTGTTTGGCATTGTAGGACAAAAAGAGGAGATAGAGTTATCAAAATTTGTTATGGATAATGTAAATATGTATTTGTCTAATCCAAAACCTAGTACTTTTAAAGATGTAAAGAATGTAGAAACAGAATTATTTAGCATTTTACGAAAACTTTTGTTTAAAAGATTTAAGAAATATCCAGCAATCTTAGTTAATGTCTTATTTGATGGCAACTCAAGGAGCAAGGAATCTGTTAATATCAGTACAAACAAAGATGCAAATATGGAAAAGAGGGAGCATATAGAATCTGTTTTTAATGAAAATGGAACTTTTAGTAATTTATAAAGCATTGATCATTAAACTATTTTTTAGTTTATATTTTTAATGTGTTTGTGGTATAAAAGGCTATAGCATGGATATTACACTTGATACTTATGTTATTTCAGATACACATTTTGGACATAAATATGCTTTAAAAAAGTGGCCCGCAAGATCTGTTGCATTCAATAATAGTCATTATAAAGATTTTGATGAATTAAGTGTTGAATTGTGGAATGAATCTGTAAGCAAAGAAGATAAGATTTTGCATGTAGGAGATTTATTTAATGATAGACATGATATTTTATCTAAGCTTAATGGGGAAAAGATACTTGTTGTTGGCAACAATGATGTAGGTAAATATGAATTACTAAGTAATTCAAAGGATTGGAAAGTAATAAAAAAAATTAAGTTTAAAATTAAAGATAAAGAATTGTTTAAAAAAGAAATGAAAAGAAAATGGGGGAGTGAGCTTAAAAATCCATATGCTACCGCCCTTATAGTAGATGTAAATAATATTAGAATTATGTTTAGTCATTTTCCTGTTGGTGAGAGGAGAGGCGATAGTAAATATAACATGGCTAGGGATATTATTGATTATGCTTATTTTTTAACAAAATGTGATGTAAATATACATGGACACATACATTCAAGGGATAGTATTCAAGATTATTGTATTAATGTTAGTACAGAAAGGTTGCAGTTTCGTCCAAGAAAATTAAGAGATATTTTTACATTATACACTAATCTACTTCATTCTTAAAGGCTATGTTTGCTAAATTTTATTTATAGATTCAATATGTTTAGTATTAAGCAAAAATTGATTTTTTTAACATCTGTTGCTTTTGTTATATTTAGTTTTATTATTATATTTATATATAATGCTTTATGGTTTTTTTCATTATTTGCAGGTTGTATATCTTATGTTATTTTAATGTTTGTAACGCTGAAATCAGTTTCTTCAAAGATTACACAAAAAATATATGAAGCCTCATTAGAGCAAAATATAGATAAATATAAAACAAAATATGATGAGGTAGATACTGATAATGTGGATACAAAGGCTAAAAATAAAGATAAATTAAGATTTCTTGATTTATCAAAGGTTAGCTTAGGTTTTGAGCTTAGCTTTTCTCTACCTAGAATCTTTGCTTTTTTATTTATGATTTTTGGTTTTATATTGCTTGTCATATTTCATATTTTTTATCCCATAGTATATTTGTTTGGCGTTTTTAATGGCATTATTATATTTTTATGTTATTTGTTTATGAATGATTAAATACAAGATATGTATTTACTAGTCTTATTTTACTGATTAAGATTTAATGTAATTACTTATTATTTTTTCTTTTCTTTGATTTGTTCTTAACTTGTTTTGTTTCTTGCTTGATTGCATTATGTTTTTGCTTTTCATTTAACATAAATTTTTCTTCATCAAATGAAAAAACAGGCAAGCTAAGTTTATAATGAATTGCAATAACACGGAATGCAAATCCAAATATAAGTGTAATTATTACAGATACATCATGAGGTATTGGTACATATTCATACAAGAAATAATACAGAACACATGCTACAATGGACACACTAGCATAAAGTTCTTTTTGAAATACAAGCGGGATTTTATTGCATAAGATATCGCGTAAGATTCCACCAGAAATTCCTGTAACAACTCCGGCAATAACACATATTACAAAGCCAAATTCATGTTCCATTGCTTTATTAACTCCAATAATGCTAAATGCAATTAATCCTATAGCATCAAGCAATAAAAACAACTTACTAAGATTTGCAAAAAAATATGGTATATGCGTTGTAAGCATGCTAAAGAAGCAAAGCATAATCACATATTCAGGATGTTGCACCCAAGTCATTGGATGCATATTTAGCAAAATATCCCTTATAGTTCCTCCACCAATTGCTGTAGCTAAAGATATTAATAAAACGCCAAATAAGTCCATTTTGTAACGACCAGCAGCTAATGCACCAGTAATAGATTCTGAAACTATAGCAATAATATACAATATTTGTAAAATCATGATACTCCATTATTAAATAATGTATTTATTATATCAATTTCTTTTAATATCTCAATATTTTAATACTAATTTATGGTTACTATTTTATATATTTATTTGTAAAAATTAAACTAGTATTAATATTTTATTTACTTTTTATAAAAATATAATTATAATAACAACTATTATTTTATGAAAAAGGTATGAAATGGATTCATCTTTTATTAATTGTTTAAAAACATATAGTAAAAATTCTTTTTATTATATATCTTTGATTCTTTGTTGTAATGGTATTATGTTTGCTGATACAATGGCAACTGCTAAAAAGGATTCTACTGGTGAAAAAGTAGGCACTGCAGTATTAGAAAAGGTTGTTACTTCAGCAACAGGTTTTAACCTACCACTAAGAGATGAGGCAAAAAATATTATTATCATTAATAAAGAGGATTTACAAAACAAAGGCTATACTA
>JARHYT010000067.1 GCA_029264775.1 Helicobacter sp.
TTGATGTGTTGTTTTCTTGCATGATAAACCTTATAAAGATTAATAGTTTTTTGGATTATATCATATTAATTTGTGTGGCTGTAAAAAATGTGAATAGAATTCCTAACTTAATAAACACTAGTTTATAAAATATCATTTCCCTCAACAAAGACGCGAGAAGCACTTTTAACATTTAATATAAAATTAGATATTACATTATCCATAGAATCAAGATTTATTTGAAATAGAGCTATATCAGCTGACTTGCCACTTGACAACACACCATTATTCAAATTTAACGCATTTGATGGATTGCATGTAACTGCTTTTAATAGATTCTGTGCTATCACCTCTATATTATCATAGTGATGTAATGCCATGGTTGCAAACAATGTATATTTTAACTCTTCTAGTATGCTAACATCTATATTTGAACTTTTACCATCTGTTGCAATAATATTGTTTAATCCCATTTTGCCATTTAATAAAATATTAGACCTAGGGCAAGAAATTATGGAATCTTTTTTCAATAATTGCGTGTTAATATATTCATCTGCATACAAGCAATGCACAAAAACGCTCCTTACATCCTGCAATAAATGTAAAAATTCTTCTATATCAAAATGTACCTTAGCATCAGAAACATTAAAATTTTCTCTATAAAACGATTTAAAATAGCCCTCATTCTTTGTGAGCCACAATAATTCCTCATTAGATTCTAAAAAATGTGTAGATACCAACAAATTATATTTAATTGCTAATTCTATAACATATTGTGCTATTTTTTTATTGACAGAATAAGGTGAATGTATTGCTAAAGATGGTATGAAAGTCGTACTTTTTAGTGGGAGTGTTTTTTCAAGTCGCGATGAAATTTGCAATGCTTGCTTTGTAAAATCTTCCTCCATGGCACCTAATACTTCATGGCAATATACAACCTTCATTTTAGAATCTAGAAGTAATTCTAAATCCAAATCATAGCTACTAATAGCACAAACACTTCCAACACCACTTTTCTTTTGTGTTAATATAGCCTGTTTCATTGAGTCTATATTGTCTTGCAACACCTTCCCTCTATTTTGCATAACACTATCAAGCCAAATACCAAAATTGCCATATCTAAAACTTGTATCATTTTTGCTAAATTCAAAATGTATATGAGAATTTATAAGAGCTGGCAACATTACATGATTTTTATAAAAAACAAAATCGCTATTGGGATATTTTTGTGTAAGTTCATCAAAATCGCCAACCTCCTTGATGATACCAGAATCAAAAGCAACAGCACCATTATTTAATATTTCAAATTCTTCATTACATGTAATGAGTATGTTAGCACCTATAATTTTCATTGTTATCCTTAATCTATTGAAATATTGTGTTATTATACTTAAATTGCTTTAAGATATTAATTGAATAAAATTAGTGTTGTTAAATTTGTATTGAATTGAATTTATGAAAGAAAATATATAAGCAAAAAATCAGAAATTATAAAATATGGTTTTATAAAATAATATATCAAGCAAATAAGATATGAAAATATTTCAAGTTAAACATAACAATTATACCAAAGAATAATTACTTTTTTATTCATAGTAATTAAATTTGATATTTAAAAATTATATGTCATTTATAATTCTTGGCAAACAATATTCGTTATTTACATTAATTTTCGTTTATTAAAAATATTTCTATAGCACACATAACATATCCATATTTATTAGCAAGACTAACACAAAAAATGATAATTTTAAGCATGCCCACTTAATAAAAGAAATGTGAAAATAAAATATAATATTAACAATTGCTTATGAAATAAAACTCTGCATATAATATCAAACATATTTTAAACTATACAAATAAATATATTATCTTATAAGCTTATTTAAGCTATAACTTATATGTTGTTCTAAAAATCTGAAATCCATATCTGTTGAACCCTTGCGACATATAAAAACTAGCACATAGCCATTTATAATATTTTGCAGTGTTAAATTATGCAAAATAGCTTTTATCCTGCGTCGCAACAAATTCCTCTTACATGCTTTTGCAACTTTCTTATTTATGCTAAATCCAACAACATTACAAGAATCTATATTACGAAAAAATTTCTTTTTCTTTTTCAAATGACCACAAAATAAATTGAGTGGCATCGCATAAATTGTAACAGAGTTTCTATTAAATTTAGTAGCATTTCTAAATACTATATCAAACTCAACAGAATTTTTAAGCGTACCTATAGACATTTTATGTTTTACATCTTTACTAAACATGAGAAAACCTATCAAAACAATTTAGTGCAATGAAGTATTTTCTATTTTAGAATTGGTATTAAAAATCCATTGATAAAAATATATAGGATAATCTTTGGATTCCTTTGGTTCATTATCAAAATTTACAACTATTTTAAACCTAGCTTGATAATATCCATCTAATGGTAGTAAAAAGTCTCTTGCTCTATACACATTAGTATTTATCTTTTCCATAGGGATAGTAAGTGAAGTCACTTCTTTTTCGCCTTGTACAAGTCTAACAAACTCTAATGATATATCCTTAATATCCGCACTATTCCCAATTAAATCAGTTTTCTTGTTCTCAAGATATAAAAATATTTTTTTATCGTTCATCAAAGTGGTATTGCCACCTAATACATCCTTAGGAACAGGAGAAATATAGTATGGATTTTCTATAATGACAGAATTTTTTATATCATGTGGTTCAGTAGAATTTATACGAACATTATAAAAACTAGAAAATAAATTCTGCTTTCTCATAATATAATTAATATCTTTATCTAAAATATCTTTTTTTAATCCAAATGTATGATCTGTATCGATACTTTGTATTGTTGAAATCCTAATACTAACAATAATTAATATAACACCTAAAAGTATAACAAGCAATATGCCAATAGGCCACATAGTTCTTCTATTTTGCATCATGAGTACCCCCACTTTTCTTAAACGCAAGTAAACCAAACCTTACCAATATAAACAAACCAATAAGCACAATCAACATCGCATAAATAACAACCTTTGTCATATCGCTTGGTTTTTCCATTGGTTTTGGTGCACCCAAATCAAAATTATACTTTTTTGCTATTACATGAGATAAGGCTAAATATAAATTAGACACACCTTCATTAATTCCATCATCATATTTATCTGTCCCAACAGATTCCGCTGGTAGGTATGGATATGCATAATCTTCTAATAAATTTTGTATATCTTTTTGTTTTAAAAATTCTAAATTGCTCTTTAAAGTTATAGCATGATCATTATAAAATAGAAATATCACAGCATATTTACCATCAATATTTGAAAGCCATCTATCTTCATACAAGCGACGATTTTGAAAATTGGAGCTGGTGCTATCTAAAACATCATCTATTGACAATCTGTCATTATTGATTACATTATAAGATGACAAGGTATCTTTAACCACATTTATATATACTCGAACGCCTGTATTTTTAAGTAGAACACTTGATATTTCATTAACTATCAATGGTGCATTTTGCGAGAGTATATCAATATCCCCTTGCAAATATGCATCTAGATCAATATCGCCATGTAGATCGCTAAAAGAGGGAGTTTTTAATCCCAAATCATAATTATCATTAACTGATAAAAATGGGATACTATATCGAGTGTTATTTACACATATATCAGCAAACAAAAGATTTGCAAAAAAAGTATAAAAACACAAAATTCCAATCAATACTCTAAGCAATCTAAACCTCTAAACATTAAACTGCATGTAAGTATTCATAAGGCAAAAGAGTTAAAACTATAGTAAGCAAAGCCAATGCAACTAAAACAAGAGCCACAAATTTTTCAAGTCCTGTAAATTTCATAAAAACTCCTTAATATTATTCTTGATTCTGAATTGTTTGGAACGCATTGCTATTCGCGACATCATTTTTCTTTAAATTTTGAGAATCTATAGTATAAAATGTCGTAGAAGAAAACTTCTGAATTTGAATGGCTGTATATCCAGCAATAACCGCCGCAATTACAACAATCAAAACCGCAAGAAAAAAACCAACTAAACTATTTAAAATATTAACAATTGCTTGCATGAAAACTCCTTATTGTATTTCCTGTTTTGCTGCGATGAATGTCTGCAATGCCTCTAACTCTTTTTGACTAAAGTTAAGATATTCAAATGAAGGCATAAATCCTATTTCACCCTTTTTACCATATTTCAAGACATTAGTCAAAAACTCCTCTTTTCCATAATCTCTTATAGCAGGACCCATATATTCAACACCTTCTCCATTCTTACCATGGCAATTAAAACAAGTACCCTTCTCTTCGCTATTATATATTTCTTTACCATATCTTACTAATTCATCATCGTAAGTTCTAGTTTTATCGCCAACAATTTCACTCATGACATAGTGTGCAACCGCCTGTATATCCTTATCTTCATCAAGCAGACCCGCTGGCATACCACCAAATTCTTCACCATTAGCATTTTTTAGCCCTTGACTACCATTACGAACAGTATCAATCACGCCTTCAAGCTTACCCCAACGAGTAAGATTCTGTGCTTTGCCATCATTACCTTCTGCTGTTAGACCATGACATTGAGCACATTGAACAAGAAATATTTGTTGCCCCATTTCACGCAATTTTTCAGAATCCATGTTAGCATGAACTGCCTCAAATCGTTCATTATATGCTTGAGACTCCTGATTATACTCTCCTATTTGAGAATAAGCATTCAATGGATAACCAAAAAGTATATACCAAACAGCCCAAATCATAAGACCCAAAAGCGATAAAAGCCAACCAGTTGGTATGTTATTATTAAATTCTCTAATACCATCCCATGAATGCTCTGTAAGCTCACCACCTACACTCTCAGTCTTCATTTTTTGAATATAAAACCAAGCTATAGCAATAGTAAGCAATAATATAACTACCGCACCAATAAAACCAATCAAATTAATGTTGTCACCTAGCCAACCCATTATTATCTCCTTCTTTTCTCACATTATCACAAGATTCCACCAAATCATCGTTAATGCCATCTTGTAGAGCAAGTCTGCTATACTTTTCATAATCTATTTTACCTGTGGCTTGAGCCCGATAAAGATAGATAATATAGGCATACAAAAAAATGATCAAGCAAACTGAAGAAAGCAAATATGCCCCTTTAAGACTTATAAAATCAAAACCAAATATTACTAAACTCATAATATTACCTTAATTACAATAAATCCTAACCATTTAAACTATTTAACAATTCTACTAGAACCTAAACTATTTAGATAAGCAATCAAAGCTACTATCTCTGTAATCTTACCATTCCCATCTTCAAAAGCCTTAGTTGTAATATCGTTTTTCATTTCTTCCACTACAACGCCTGCATCCTCTACAAACTGCTTCTTAGCTTCCTCTATAGTTCCAAGCTTTACACTTGTTTTTAAGCCATCAACATCATAAGGAACATTAAAAACAACTTTTTGTGTATATGCTTCAGCATAAGCTGTTTCAAAATCAACTTCCTTGTCATACAAATGCTTATAAGCAGGCATAATCGATCTAGGCACAACAGAAGTAGGATCATACATATGATTTGCATGCCAGTCACTACTACTTCTATCCCCTATCCTATGCAAGTCTGGTCCTGTTCTCTTAGAACCCCATAAAAAAGGTCTATCATAAGCATATTCACCACTCAAACTATACATACCATAACGCATAACTTCGCTTTTAAAATCGCGAATAAGTTGAGAATGGCAATTATAGCATCCCTCTTTTATATAAACATCCCTTCCTGCAGTTTCAAGAACAGTCAAAGGACGCAATCCCTCTATAGGTTGAGATGATTTTCTAAAGTCAGGAATAATCTGAACTAAACCAGCAATAGAAAAAACTACCACAAACGCAATTGTGAAAAAGAAAGGGTTTTTCTCTAACCAAGCAAACATTAATATCCTCCTTAAGCAGATGCCATTGGTGAAGCAAATTCAGGCTCTTTTTCAAGCTCTCTAGCAGCAACAATAGTCATAACTATATTGTAAATAAACATAACAAATCCAGCAATATATAACACACCACCAATACCCCTAAGTATAAAGTAAGGTTTTAGCGTTACAACTGTGTCAATAAATGAATATTTAAGTTGTCCTAATTCGGTAATATCACGCCACATCATACCCTGTACAATACCAGCAATCCACATACTTGAAAAATAGAATACAATACCAATAGTCATAATCCAAAATTGTGCATCAATGATTTTTTTAGAATATATCTCTCTACCAAATAATCTTGGCAACATATGATACACGCTAGCAATTATTGTAAAGGCAACCCAACCCAATGCGGCATCATGAACATGCCCTATAATCCAATCTGTGAAATGAGCTAGAGCATTTACAGATTTTACAGACTGAATCGGACCCTCAAGTGTTGCAAGCATGTACCATGTGGATGCAAGGATTAAAAACTTAATTAAAGGGGATTCTTTTAATTGATGCCACTGACCTCTCATTGTTAATAACATATTTACTGCTGTCCCCCAAGAAGGTAAAATAAGTACAACAGAAAAAACAGATCCAAGACTTTGAACCCAATCTGGAACGGTAGAGTAAATCAAATGATGCCCGCCAGCCCATATATAAACAAACATCAAACTCCAAAATGAAAATAATGTAAGCTTATACGAAAACACAGGCTGCCCGGATTCTTTAGGTAAAAAGTAATATATCAAACCAATAATACCAGATGTAAAAACAAATGCAACTGCATTGTGTCCCCACCACCATTGTATTAGTGCATCATTTGTCCCAGCATACATAGAGATACTATGCCAAATGCTACCAACCCCTGCAACTAATTTAGTAGGAACAGCTAAATTGTTAAATATATAAAGAACAGATATAGCTGTAAATGTAGCTATAAAATACCAAAGAGAAATATAAATAACTTTCTCTCTTCTAACTGCCATCGAACCAAAAAGACTTGTTCCCCATAATACCCATACAACCACAACTAAAAGATCTACAATCCATGGAAGTTCTGCATATTCTTTTGATTGAGTAATACCTGAAAACAAGGTGTATAGAGCCAAAACAAGAACGATAACATAAAAAATAAAATGCAACATTCCAACCAATTTTAAAAATGGATGATCATGATATGTTATCTTAAGAACTCTCTGACCCAAATAATACCAACCAGCCCAAATACCACTCAATGTAAAACCATAAATGATAACATTAGTGTGAAGCGGACGCAATCTACCAAATATAGAGTACTCCCCAGCTATATAGTTTAAATCTGGAACCGCCAACTGAAACGCCAATATAACACCTATCAACATACCTAGAAAGCCCGTTGCTACGCAAACAAGCAAAAAAAGTTTTGCGAGTGAATAATCGTATTGTTTCACACCTTCCTGCATACAAGTCTCCTTCTCATAAAAAATAGACATTCCGTTATTTTAGTATTAATTTTATTAGTTATAGCTTAAAGATGACAAAATGTTAAATAAAATGTAAAAGACTAAATGCAATAAAAAAATATTAATATTGATTTGCAATGATATTGCCAAGTTTATTTTTTAATTCAAATATTAATTCCTTTTTGGAAAAAAAGCTGTTTGTATTGGCTATTAAATATGCACTAGATTCCATAATAACTTCATCAATCTGCAAGTTATTCTGCCGTATTGTATCACCAGATTCAACAATATCCACTATTCCATCTGCTAGACCAACTAATGGGGCTAACTCAATAGAGCCATATAGCTTTATAACATCAACAGGAATAGCCCTTGCAGAAAAGAATCTATGGGCTATATTAGTCATCTTTGTTGCTATTGTGATGCGAGGTTTCAAATAGTCAATAGGATTACCACATTTGCTACCCACGACTACTTTACACTTCCCAATATTTAAATTTAAGAGTCTTACAATATCAATTTCATTGTGTTCTTCAAGCACATCTAAGCCAACAATACCCAAGTCGGCTGCACCATAATATACATATGTCGGAACATCTTGATTTCTAACTAACAAAAATGTATATTCGCTATCTTTCAAAATCAATTTTCTATCCGTAAAAATAATATCTCTGCCTATCATCTTAGAAAAAATTACAAGAGACTCATTTGCAATTCTTCCTTTTGGTAGAGCTATAGTAAGCATATATTCTCCTATATCTTTTAATTGTGCTGTCTTTCAATGTCTTGAATTGCCTTTTGCATACCCTTAAATACAAGCGTATTATCAAAAATACTATTTTCAAAAAATTTTGCAAAAAACTTACCATCACCACCGGTAAAATACATCTTCTTGCTTTGTGTGGTATGCCTTAACATTAATAAAATACTTTTTAAGATTCCAAAACTCACCGCCTGTCGCGTATTTTGAGGTGGTGTATATAAATTAACGCTAAAATCTGGCTGAACATCAAGCGAAGAAGATATTTTTTGATATAAATCACGATATGAAGTTATACCGGGTAATATATATCCACCTAGATGAACATCATTTTCCATAATATCAACAGTAATAGCACTACCAGCATCAATTATAATCCCGTCACTAACAGCTTTGCAAGCAGCCTTGCGATCAACTCCAAGACCAATATATCCACTATTTAAATCTATATATGGCTCAAGATTAATACACTTCTTATGAGAATCTAACAACCTTTTTTCTGAATTAGGATTAACACTTATATAATATATAGGTATATCTTGCTTTTTTATTGCGATATTATTCGGGCTTTCACGCCAGATTCTACCAGAATAATAAAAATGCAAAAAGGAATTACCAATATCACATAATATTACACTAGACATCCGCAACACCTTTAACTATATTATAAAATATAAAACATAAATACTCACCTAATCCTTAGGTTTATCTATACTCTTTTGTAACGCTCGGCTAAAATCCAAAACATTATCATTTATATATAAAATATCATCGGTATAAAAAAGCGTAACACTTTTATTAAACCATCTACTCATGCCAAAATTAAATTTAAACACCTCATATTTAAAATTATCTAAATCCAAATCAATCAGATAACCACCGCTATTTTCAAATGTATATAAATGATTGTCTCTAATTATAATGGCATTTAAATTAGCATAAGGAAGTTTAACAGATTTAAGCACGGCTAATGTCTTGTCAAGTTTATAAATGAATCCATTTAAGCTAAGAACATATATATAAGTTCCATCAAAATATAAATCCCTAATATCTATATCTTTGGAATAAGATTCACCCTTAATAAGGGCATATACTTTTTTATGTGTAGCACTCACAAGTTCATCTTTTATAACTCTAAGATAAATAATATTGTTCAAAAACTTTTCAGTATTAACAATTATATTTCTAACACTTTTACCCTGCATTATATCAACTGTATTAAGTCTGCCATCAAGAGTTGGAAATATAACTAAAGTATCAAGAAATACAGGATTTGCATTTAGTGATGAAATTGCATAAATGGCTTCACCCCTATCTTGAAAAATCATTTTATTTTGTTGTAAGTCATAAACAAAGGCAGTATTATCCGCTAGAATCCCAGCCACCCATTTATCCTTTATGCTAGCCGATACAACACAACCTTGAGTCTCAAAGCCTTTTTCATGCTTTCTATCAAGTATTATATGATCTGTTTGTTTTATTGTAGGAATAATTGTTAAACCAAAACAACCATTAGCAACTAAGAGCCGTTTAGAATCTGCAAATAAAAGATTTTCTTTATCTAATAGAGCAGATCTAGCAACACCATCACGCATTATTATCGTGTTGTCTTTTAATTTAGCTCCCTCCCTGTTAGAAGATAATATAGGCTTATTAAGATTAGAGCTAAATGCCACCTTGCCATTCACATGCTGTGGTGCAAAAGACTTTTGAGAATTACAACCAATGCTTAAAAATGCCAATGTTATCAAGCTTATAATATATAAATAATTTAACTTTATAACTTTAAAATTCATCTAATATCCAATAAAATACCACATCAATTTTTTACACTATCAGGCTTATCTGTTTGCATGATTCCATAATGCTTAAGCAATGAAGCAATACGATACAATGACTGATTGTTTTGACTAGACTTAATAGAATCTAATATTTCATGAGCTTTCTTTATGTTATTATCTCTCATATATGTGTAGGCAACCTGTATTTTTGCCCTATCCTGAAATATAGGAGACACGCTTGAATTTAAAGACTCTAACATTTCCATATTTTCTGTTAGAGTAGCATACTGATAAGAAGCCAATGATGATATAAAAGGATCACTCGATTTACTTAATTGTTGTAACAATAACATATTTTCATCGCTTTTTAATTGCAATGTACTCAAAGCCTGCAATTTATTGTACTGATAAAAATCATACAAAATAGGATTTACATCCAATAATTCTTTCTCTACTGCTATCTTATCTTCATCAATAATATTAATATCATAAAGCTTGTTAAGAATATTGCTAGAAAGCTCCTTTATCCTATGCTCTTGATACATTACAAAGCCCTTATATACCGCGAATAAAACAACTAAAGCAATTATAAAAAATATGAAAAATTTATATTTTTTATAAAATGACTCTAGCTTAAATGCACTTACCAATAAATTCTGATCTTTTGTAAGCTTATCTTTTACTTCATTTAAATTATTTTCTATTGACATAATTAACCTTGATTAATGCTACTCTGACATGCAATAATAGCAAAATAATTTCAACAATGCAATTACTAAAAATCTATCAACATAAGGTAACATGCAAATTTACATAAATCTATATAGATTATAAATTCTACACACAGCAATTACTGATCATTTTAACTAAAACCTAATTAAATAAACAATAATAAGATTATTCGTTATAATATATGCTACAACGATCTACTAACTAGAAATATCCATTAAAGACTATATATTACTTTTTTGATTTATTTTTTATAGCTTTTCTTATGGTGCGTTCTATGTTAGTTATTTTATTGTAAATTTTTATAAATAGCTCTAACTTTTTGTATAACTTTGGATTTTTGATTCTTATTTCATCAACTTTTCTAAACTTATAATATGGCTCTAATAAAACCAATTTTGGTATTAAGTTTAATGGATCTTTGTCAAAGTCTAAAATCTTAACACTAAGATGAGTATAGCATGGAGAAAAAATCTTTTTTGCTAATTCATTCTGTTCGCTTGGATTTTTTTCTAAAAATTCATGTAATTCTATAAATTGTAACATCCAACTACTTGCACTATGATATTGTTTTGTTAATTTAATATCATTAAAACTATAATGGATTTTATTCATATATTTATTTATATGTTTAGTATACATAGTATACTGCGATATACTATTACTTCTTATTCTATAGTAATATAACTTTTTATTTAAAACAAATATATTTTTCGCCTGTAGAAGCATTATTGTGCCAAAAATACAGTCCTCCCAAATTACACCATTATAAAAAAATAAATTAATGTTTTTTAAAAAATTAAAATTTATAATACCATGCCAACCAAAATTAAATCCATCAACATTGTTTTTAACAAAAAAAACCATAATTTCATTTATAGCAAATAAAATATTGCTATGAAAATACAATTCATGTTGTGTTTTCCACTTATTAGATAAATTTATATCATCAAATAATATTACATAGTCAAACCACACAATATCAACACCATTAGAATGTTTTATACATTCTTCAATGCAATTTAGTTTCCAATAATCATCAGAATCTAAAAATATTATATAATCTATATTTGGTGTTTTAAATTCTATT
>JARHYT010000072.1 GCA_029264775.1 Helicobacter sp.
ATTTGCGCACTACCACCAGCTCCAACTGCTGATAATATCATACCAATAACCACCATAGTATATTGCCACTTGTGCATTTTTATATATGGCATAAAGCGTTTATACACTAATTTAAAGTCTTTTTTTAAATTTAATTTTTGTTCATGTTCTTTTTGCATGTACTTCCTTTATCATAAATACATATATATTTCAGATTTCACATGGTAGCATATATTGTTCCATATATTAAAATTATTAAATATTTCTTACTCTCCCCTTAGTTGATATGTAATATCTCCAGCTCCAAGTCCAATTATAATACCTTGTGATAGAGTTCTTAATTTATTGCCCTTTGAATCTAATAAAACAATATTGTTGCCTTCTCTTTTTAATCTATGTGCAAAACTTAGTTTGTATGCTTTAAATAAAGTCTTGAAATCAAAATCAATCTTTTCTTCTCCAGCAGCCCATACAGGCAATATAATAAGCTCATCACAATTCTTAAAACATTCACAGAAAGCTTTTAAATTATCCCTTAACCTAGTGTATTTATGTGGTTGAAAGATAGCCTTTATTTTATAAGCATTACTAGAAAAGTCAAATGACTTGCTAAGTAGGTTAGCATACATTCTTGTTGCTTCTAATGTAGCACTAATTTCTGTTGGGTGATGTGCATAGTCATCTATTATACATGGTTTATCCTCTTTTAAATGTTGTAGAATATCAAAACGCTTTTTTATACCTCTAAAATTTAATATATTTTTGCGTATAACTTCAATAGGCATTAAATCCAATGATGAAAGTATAGCCATGCTAGCATTTACAGCGTTATGATAGCCAATCCCATAAACACTAAATTCACCTAAATCCATTAACTCAAATTTTGTAAAAGGCATAGAATCTTTTAAGACATATGAAACATTTTTTATGTCAATATTTGGATTTAAGCATGCTATGTTTGGCGTTATTTTTCCTTGCAGTTTCTCATCACTTAGTATATTATACATATGTTTTACTATATCACATCCTAAATTTAAAATAGCATGCTTAGATAATTTAATAAAATCCATATAGGCTTTTTGCAATTTAGAAAAATCGTTATCATAACTTTCTAAATGTTCAGCTTCAGCATTTAAAACAATACTTTTATATGGATTTGAATTTAAGAAACTTTTATCGCTTTCATCTGCTTCAAAAACTATAATATCCTGATTTGATACCCTTACATTTGATTTAAATTCTTTACTTATAGCACCAATAATTGCACCACTATCTGATAGAATAGATGCAAGTATTGCACTTGTACTTGATTTACCATGAGCCGCACATATACTTAATACTTTCTTTTTGCTAAGAAGTATTTTTAAGGCTTCCTTGCGAGACAGAATATTTTTGTTGAGTCGCTTTGATTCTATGATTTCTATATTAGAATCTTTTATAATGGCAGAGTGAATTATTAAATCCTTATTTGCTATTACATCCTTTGAATGCGGAATATTAACCTCTATCCCCTCATCCTTTAAGGTTTGAGTAATTGAGGTATCATATATATCTGAACCACTAACTATAGCACCTTGTGCTTTTAGAAATCTAGCTAAACCACTAACACCAATCCCACCAATACCAATAAAATGAACTCTAAGCTGATAAAAATCCATTATTAACCTCAGTTATATATTACTAAGGGATATTATAATATTTTTTTATCTATTCTGCCATGATATAACATAAAATAAATCTTATTATTTAGTTAGATTAGATTGCAATCACTATGTTTCTTAATTTTATTCAATTACGCTTCAATTTATATTAAAATTATTAAATTTTATTGCTTTATAAAGCTTATCATTTTGAATTACTATTGCATTATAAAGATATATCTTATGTATTAAATATATACCACATAGATCATACAATGATTAATATTTTACGCCTATTTATGTAGGTTTTTTTATAAAAAAAGTGATATCTATGTAAATCATGTTTATTGAGGATTTTACTTAAAATTTCGGTAATAGTAGATAGCTCTGAATCTCTATAAACAATGAATATAGGCAATATATTGTAATTCATTTGTTTCTTACTTTTCTCATTAAGTTTCTTGGATAACTAGATAATTTTACCATGCCATTAATTAAATGTTTATATCTTATGCAGTATTTTAGACTATATTCACCAAGCAACATTATATCTTTAAGGAAACTTTCGTATTGATGTTGTCTTTGTCCCTCTCCCCTTCTTTTAGCCAACTCTGGACCTTGTGATATTATATAATCAAGAAAATTAAATATTTTATTTTCATAATATTTTATTGGATCGAAGTTATCTAAAAATATTTTTTCATTAAGCATTTCTTCATAGGCATTTTTATCATTATCTATTCTTTTTACTTCTCCTATTAAATCCCCTATTGTTGAAAAGTTATGAGCATTAATAAAAGCCTTTGGATTCACTTTATAATCAATTAAATGGTTTGGTATAATTGGTATTCTTGTATCAATGGGGATTGATAAATTGCTACTAGTTACCTCCCCCCCCCCCCCCCACTAATATAGCTAGATTCTTTAGAATCTAAAATATTGTCTTGTCCAACTCTAAGGCTTGTATCTCCCCAATAAATTGGTATGCAACCAGCAGCAAAAGCTTCAAAAAGCTTCTCTGTTAAATATCCCGGATAACTAGAATTCTCAAAACAAATATTAAACTTATATGATTTAAGCCATTCTATCTTGTTATCAACTGGTTCTCCTATATTATTTTTCCATTTACCACCAGAATCTACCTTTTTATATTTACTTAATTCTTCAAAGAAAACATCTCTAAAGTATGTAAATTTATTTCCACCATTACTAACAATAAAGGAACAAAAGTTTGTTTTTTTATAAAAAATTTTTTTATACCAACAGCATATTATCTTTAAATGTCTATCATAAAAATCCATATAATCAAAATCCATACTATAATCAGTTATATTATAGTCTGGACGAATATTTTCTTCTGTATAAAAAATTCTAACACAATCATATTTTAAATGATTTCTACCATAAGGTCCATATATCAAAAAGTCTGGTTTATCGGAATATTCAATATCGTATTTATTTTGTAATAACTTTATGAAACCATTATTATAAAAATCTTGTTCTGTATCCTTAATATGCCAATCAACTATTCTCATTTTAATAGTCTCTTTACCCATAAATCTCCTATACAACACTATTTTGTCTTAATAATAACGAAATGATAGCAAAAAATAGTTACAAACCATATTTAACATTTTCTAGGCATTCTAACTCATCCTTAACGCTTAAATCAAAGTCTTCTCTATTTTTTATGATATACGATTTACCTTGGCTTAAAGCAACCTCAGCTGCCCTCATGCGAGAGTTATAATTACTAGACATGCTGTATCCATATGCACCAGCACTTTCTATTAGCAATAAATCTCCACTTTCACACTTTGGTAGCTCAACATCTTTGCCTAAGTAATCTCCACTTTCACAAATTGCACCAACTACATCACATTTTGTAATATTAGATTCCATCTTAAAATCTCCCACAAAAGAAATATTGTGATATGCTCCATATAAACTTGGTCGTAAAAGATCATTCATCGCGCAATCAACGATTACAAATCTTTTCTTGTTAGTAATTTTTTCACCTACAACCTTTGTAAGCAATGCACCACTATTCCCAATAACAAATCTACCCGGCTCACAAATTGCAGTTAGATCAAGGGAATCTATTTTTCTTATAATTTGTTCGATATAATTTTTTATATTGAATGTTTTCTCATTTTTATATGATATTCCAAAACCACCACCAATATCAAAAAATTTCAATGGTACTTTCAAAGCTTGCAAACTCTTTGCAAGTTCTAATATTTTTTGCGTAGATTCTAGTAGCGGAGTTTCATCTAGTATTTGTGAGCCTATGTGATAGTGTAAGCCAACAGGATTTAAATAATCGCTTTTATGTGCATATAGATACAATTTCTTTGCACTATCAATATCTAGCCCAAATTTATTTTCATGTAATCCTGTGGATATGTATGGGTGGGTTTTTGCATCAACATCAGGATTAATACGAATTGATATCCTAGTTTGATATTGAATATTTTCTGGTGCATATTGATTCAATGAATCTGTAACCTTTTTTTGTGAAACTTTTATAGAATTTAATTCATTATTTTTCCTTAATATTTTATCTCCATACATGTGTTTTGTGATTTTCTCTATACGCAAAAGCTCCATTTCAGATTCTATATTTATAAATAAAATGCCAAGTTTGATGGCTTCTTTTATTTCATAATCTTCTTTCCCTACTCCACTAAAAATAATTTTATATGGCGGGATACCAGCAAGTAAAGCCCTTTTAACTTCATTTATGCTAACGCAATCAGCACCACTACCAAGCTTAGCTAATGTTTGTAAAATACTAAGGTTAGAGTTCGCTTTTAAAGCATAACAAATAAGTGATTTAAAACCACAAAATGAATTTTTAATTATTTGATAACTATTTTTCATTGAATCTATATCATAAATATATAGTGGTGTTCCATATTTTTTTGCAAGTAAGTCAAAATCACATAAAGCTTTAAAGTGTTGCATTGTAAATATCCTTATTATAATTAAATTGAATAGAAAGAATACTCATTCTATCAAATAAAAATCAATTTACTATAATTTTATGTTAAAATACAGGCTATTATATTATTATGAAGGTTAACATCAGATGGAAACAAATGTTATAGTTATAGTGGGTAGCTTTGTGGTAGTGGTTGTGCTTTTTATTTTTGCACTTTTTAAATTTGTTTTGTCAAACAAACCTAAATCAAGGGATTACGATATAGATATGAGTGGTGGTTTTGGTGTAGAAAGTGTAATGATGGTGTTAGATTCTTCGCAAAGCACATTAGAAGATTTGCAAGAAACTATGGATAAATTATTTGCTGAGTATGATTCATTGGAATTAAATAAACTTCAAATCAAGAATATACTCATAGCATTATCTTTACATAAGAATGCACAAAAAGATATTATTATAGAAACACAAAAGAAGTTTCGAGAAAAACATCCAGAGCTAGAAATGGAGCTTGAAAGATCCGTTAAAAAAGGGTTGGATGCAAGAGGTAGAAGATAGTTAAGTGCTGCAATTTTATATTGCACTTTATAATGTGTTTGCATTATATTATTTTGGTGTTAGTTTTATCAAAATTTAATTACCTTTATTTTTTTGGTATTGCTTTGTTCGAGAAAGTATTATGTTGCCCCTATTTAAAAGAATCATCATTATTTTATTTCTTGGAGCAGTGTTTTTTGTAATTGTAAATAATAATGTAATTTGGTTTAATATGCCGAGTTTAGAAAAATATCCAATTAGAGGTGTTGATGTATCTGCACATCAAGGAAACATTCAGTGGGAAATATTATCAAAACAAAATATACATTTTGCTTTTATTAAAGCTACTGAAGGAAGTGGTTGGGTAGATAAAAAATTTAGATATAATTTTGACTCTTCCATTAAAAATGGAATATGTGCTGGTGCATATCATTTTTTTAGCTTTGATAGCAGTGGTGAGAAACAAGCACAAAATTTTATAAATAATGTTCCTAAAATACCAAATTATAAACGCTCGTGTATTTTGCCACCAGTGGTAGATTTAGAATTTTATGGTAATAAAGCGTCAAATCCACCATCCAAAGACTCTATATACAAAGAATTAGATATATTATTAAATAAACTTGAAAAACATTATAATAAAAAGCCTATAATCTACACAACAATATCTTTTTATAAAGAATATTTAAGTAATAGATATACACAATATCCATTATGGATACGCTCAATTTTCTTTGCACCAGATTCCGCATTTGCGAAACTATTTGATATGTATTTTGATAAAAATCAATGGTTTTTTTGGCAATATAATCCAAAAGGCATTTTAAATGGATATAAGGATGGTGAAAAATTTATAGATTTTAATGTATTTAACGGGGGATATGAAGAATTTAAGGATTTTTTGTCTACGAATAATTGATTAGTAATATACATTATTATCGTATTCATTTATAACTGAATTGATTGTCTAAACGCCAAAAGGCTGTAATATTTTAATTAAATTCTGACTATTCTCATAATTTAACATTACATATACCACTTTTATAAATAGTCTATGAATACGAAAAATTATAAAAATTCACTATTTGTGATGTCTAATTGTAGTTTATCAAGTGTTTTATTGAAACTATCGTTTCTACATAAAATGGGGCACTCACTGCAGTTTATACTATTATAAACTTCTCTCATTCTAGAGCCTCTCCATATATCTTCTAAGCTCTCCTTATCTAACTCTCCTATTAGATGTTTTTTGCTTTGTCTAAAATGCAAACAAGCCCAAACTTTAAAATCCGCACTAATAACAGTGCTAAAAAACATGCCATGGCATTTATCATAACCACGATTTGCAACATTTTCCATTTCTTTATATTTTTGATAACTAGCAACAATTTTGAAGTTATCATCCTCATATTTTTCGCGTAACTCTAGTAGGATAGGTAAAATATCAAGCGTATTTCCAGTGAATGGTCTGAATTGTGCAAAATCAGCCCCCCTTTCTTTAACTAAACAAACAAATTTTTCCATATCTTTCTGTGTATGTTCGTTCGTCAAAAATCCTACTCCAAAGCTTGTTTTGGAATGTAAATTTTTTTTGATTTGTGCAAACATTCTTATATTCTCTAGTGTTTTTTCAAAATGATAATGCTTCATACCATGTATTTTTTGATACATTTCTGGAGTTCCAGCATCAAGAGATATTCTGAAATATTCTAAATTTTGTGCAATAACCTTGCATTTATTCTCATCAAGATTCATACCATGAGAATTTAAACCTATATTCATGCCCACTCTCTTAAGCTCATGTATAGCATATTCAAAATATGGGCTAACAGTTGGTTCTCCTCCGCCAGACAAAATTACACCTTTGTTATCAAGGCTAACCAAACCTTGCACTATTTCATCTATTTGTGTTTTGCTTAATTCTGCATTATTTTCGTTGTTTCCACAGCAACCCGGACAACGATGATTGCATTTGTTTGTTAAATCAAGCTCTGTTACAACAAGTGTTTTATGTGAATTTAAGAAATAATTAATCTTATCTGTATAACGCAATATTTTTTCACTTGAATTAAACTGATTTATTTTTGCCATTCTATCACCTTTATAATACTAAAGAATCTAAATAAATAATCATGATTTTTTAATCAATCCTATAAATTCTTGGTAATCCCTAATATACTCATTTTCATTATAAAAATCGCTTGCAAGGATTACCAATTTACACCCATATGAAAAATTACACATTTCTCTCCATACATTTCTACCTATATAAAGTCCCATATCAGGTCTATTAAGTTTAATAGTTTCTTTTTTAACTCCATCATCTAGTACAAATTCGCAAGCACCATCCATAGCAATTATCACCTGCTCCAAGTCTTTATGTGCGTGAGCACCTCTTGGTTTATCTGGTGATGTATCAAATATATAATATACTCTTTTGATAGCAAATGGAATTTCTTTATTGTTTTCTAGGGCTATGAGCTTACCTCTATCATCTCCCATGGTTCTAAAATAAATAAGACGATAACTCATACTCAAATTTCCATATTTATGATTTGTTTTAAATATTCACCATAGCCACTCTTACTTAATTTATTAGCACGGGCTAGCAACATGTCCTGATTAATCCAACTATTATTGTAAGCTATTTCTTCAAGACACGCTATTTTTGCTCCTTGCCTTAATTCTATTGTTTGTACAAAACTGCCCGCATCAAGCAAACTATCATGAGTTCCAGTATCAATCCATGCAAAGCCACGCCCAAGAGTCTTACCTTTTAGTTTTTTATTGCTTAAATAAGTTTTATTCACATCTGTTATTTCCAATTCATTACGACTACTAGGTTTCAAATCTTCAGCAATGCTAATTGCTTCATTAGTATAAAAATATAAGCCAGTTACAGCATAATTGCTTTTTGGACTATTTGGTTTTTCTTCTAATCCAATCACTTTTCCATCCTTTGAGAACTCCGCTACACCAAACCTATTTGGATCTTTCACTCTATATGTAAATATGGTTGCAAATCCATTATCTACATCATTTTTAGCACACTCAAGTATTTGACTAAATCCTTGCCCATAAAATATATTATCTCCCAATATGAGAGCCATAGAATCATTTTTAACAAAATTCTTTGCTAATATCAAACCATGTGCCAAGCCATCTGGTTTACTTTGAACGCAATATTCTATGTTCATTCCAAGCCATTCCCCATTACCAAATAGTTCTGAAAATCTAGGTGTATCTTGTGGTGTAGAAATTATCATAATTTCACGAATACCTGCTAGCATCAAAACAGACATTGGATAGTATATCATAGGTTTATCATAAACAGGTATAAGTTGTTTGCATAATGTAAGCGTGGTCGGATATAGTCTTGTACCACTACCACCTGCTAAAATAATTCCTTTCATATTACACCTTTTTATAAGTAAGTCATGGATTATAACATAATTTATTTAATTGCAAATTGATTTTAAACTGATATACTAACTATATTATTATATTACTTTATCTTTTTTATATCCATAAAGTAGGTGGCAATATGAAACTTTTTAGATGTAGCTATCAAAGTTCAAATAAGCAAGGTTTTTGTTTTGTATTTGCAAAAAATAAAGAGGAAGCACAAATAAAATTACTTAAAAAGTCAATTTTAGCAATTAATATACAAGAATTTAGATTATTACAATATGGAGGAAAAATATACGAACTAGAAGGGATTTTTTGGCAACTTGGATTTGGATATTCTTCGGGATTAAATTTAATTGTAATACTTGAATCTATAAAAGATGGGTTGCATTACAAAGAAAACATATTGTTATTGCAAACAATGATCAATAATTTAAATAATGGAAATACTCTATCAGACGCATTAAAAAAACATGTTAAATTATGTGGTAATTTAATTGTTTCTATATTTGAAATAGGTGAGAAAAGTGGTTTTTTACAAGAAATATGTGATATTTGTGCAAAAGAAATTGCATATAAAAATGAATTTTTGGAATCACTTTATAAGGCTTTGATCTATCCCTGTATTTTGGGATTTACATTTATATTGGTATTTATCATATTATCATTATTTGTCATACCAGAGTTTGCACAAATTTATGATGATTTAAACGCTACATTGCCTTTTAGTACTCAGTTAATGCTTTCAGTAAGTTCATTAATAAATAATTATATTTTTGAAATTATTGCTATATTATGTTGTTTTCTATTAATTTTATATGCAATATTTAAAAAAAAGACAATAAGAGATTCTATATTAATAAGATCTGCATTTATAAAAAATATCATTATTGACTATGAATTATATGTGTACTTTTTAGGATTACACTACTTTTTAAAGAGTCAAGTACCATTTGAAACGAGCATAGAAAAATGTAACGAATTGATAGAAAATAGCGTGTTAAAAAATAAATTTTCTCCGTTAATAGATATGTTAAATAGTGGGATTCCATTAAGTCAAGCATTGAATAAGCTAGATATACAAATTTCAAATATATCTTTGTTGCAAAGTGGTGAAAAAAGTGGAATGCTTGATAAAACTTTGTATCTCAATTCTATGTTTTATAAAAAGAGGTTCTCCAAATCCTTACAAATATTTCAGATACTGATGCAACCAATTTCTACCATTATAATGGGATTACTTATAACATGGATTGCATTTGGCATTGTATCTCCCATGTGGCAATTACTAGAAATAGCCATGTAATTAAAGGTTTAGAATGATTAATGAATTTAGTATTTTTGAAACTATGCGTTATAAAGAGGGTAAAATATTTGTTCTTACTAGCCATTTGCAAAGGTTACTAAAAAGTGCAAAATATTTTGATTTTAATACACAACATTTTATAAATCTATTTAAACCATTTCTTGTCAATATAAATAATACTTCAAGATACAGAATCAACATAGAAATAAAATCTTTTTACATTCATAATTATACGCCATTGTGGGAATTTATCAAAAATTCAAAACTTATAGACATTTTGCAAAATGAATATAGCCTTGATAGTGATAGTGATTCTATCATAAGATTAAGCTTGTTTCAAAATGGAACTTTAAAATTTGATATTATGCCATACGAGGAAATCACTTCTAAAAAAATTATGATTTCTCAAACTATAGTATCTAGTAAAGATATATTCTTGTATCATAAGACTACACAAAGAGAGCATTATAAAGATTCTATAGATATAATTAGAAATAACAATCTTTTTGATTTGCTATATTTTAATGAAAATAATGCACTATGTGAAGGTTCAAGAAGTAATGTAGTTATTTATAAAAACAAAAGTTACTATACGCCGCCAGTAGAGCAGGGCTTATTGCGTGGAACATTGTTATCTATATTTTTAGAATCTAAATGCTGTGAAGAAAGAATGATTTATAAAGATGATTTGATTGATGCTGATATGATTTTTTGCATTAATTCTGTGAGAGGAGTCATTAGAGTAATAATTGAGTGAGATTTGGGTTTTGTAAGCAGAATTTTGAAACATTTCGTGCGGAGCTTTGAGAGAAAAGCTCCTGCTTATACACGCTCAAAGCAGTGGCAATAAATGGAATCATATCCACCTTTAGCTCAATATTCCCATTGAGATAAGTATAAATGCTAGAGATTGTGGGCATTTCGCCCGTTTTATTCGCACGCAAGCCTAAGTCTATAGGGCGATTGGCAAACTCTTTTTTACTTAGATTTTCCTTTTTAGAATCTCATTTGTTCTGTCAATAACTTTCATTCTACTTTTAAAATCAATAAACATTGTGTCGATTTTAATATTGTAAATGTGATATGATGTTCCACATTCATATTTAGGCAAGAATAAAGAGAAATTAAGGGACGAAGACATTAAGTTGCTTAGGTAAAACAAATATCTTAGATGAAAATAATTACTATCATATTGCGATACACAAATAAAACTCATAAGGAAAAATATGTATAAATATATGAAAAATGTTTTTATGGCTATGATATTGTGCTTTAGTTTGGAGGCAAAAGATTTTGTAGTGAATTGCGATAAATGCGTAATTGAAGTAGGTGCTACAAAC
>JARHYT010000060.1 GCA_029264775.1 Helicobacter sp.
TAAAATAAATCTAAACAATATAGAATCTTTAGAATCTAAAAACAATAATACTTCATTATCTAACACCAATGCAAAGCAAACTAATATAAATAAACAAATAAACATAGATAATGCGATTACAAAGCAAGCTAACTTAAATAGGCAAATAAAGCAAACAGATTTAAATAACAATACTAACAAATCAATACTACATAGATTATTTACACCATATAACACAATAGATTCTAAAACCTATACTTACTACAAAGGTATAACCATATTATCAATCATTAATATTTGTTTTATGATATGTGTGTTTAGTCCATATTCTGTTATGACTTCTGATTTTACTCAATTTAAAACAGAACAAATATATACAATGCTTATTATATTATTTGGTTTTTTTATGTTTTTAAGTCTTAGCTTTGTTTATATATTTAGTTTCTTTAATAAGAAAAGATATTTTAAACTATCTGTATGGTTTGTAATAACTTTATTGCTACTTGGATTTTTCTATACATTCTTTCTAACAGGTGATTATGGACCTATGAATTACTTTGTATTTGCAAACCCTATAAATGTAACAACAAATCAAAAATTAATAGATATATTAATGATTGTATTATGTAGTGTATTTGCAATAGCATTTATGTATTATAAAAAAACTAAAGTATTACACTATGTATTATTTTGTGTTATGTTTGTAAGTAGTGCTACTTCATTAATAAAAGCAATAGATTATGTAAAAACAGATAAACAAATACAAGAAAAGTATTTTGCTAGTAAGAAAGATTCTATAAATAACAAAGAATTACAAAACAATATAAAAGAAACACAATATAATATAGGCAATAAAGATGTAAATACAAACACCAACAATGAAATTAAAGATAACATTATAACAGGTAATACAATAATCAATAAAAATGATAAAACCATAGGCAATAATATAAAAGCTAGCACACAAGATAAAGAAACTATAACAAACAATAAGATAGATTCTATACACAACAACGCAAATGCAACAAATGATAAAACAATAGATTCTACAATAGATGATATAGAAAACACAATAGATCCATTATTTGATTTTTCTAAGAATGAAAAGAATGTGTTGGTTATATTGTTAGATGCTGCTGATGGATACACTACAAATCAAATACTAAAAGAATACAATCAAATATCTAATAACTTTGATGGTTTCACATATTTTAACAACACATTATCTAGTGGAGAATACACAAATCTCACTATGGGTAGTGTAATTGGAGGTGAATATTACACAACAATTAACATAAGTAGCAGAAAGCAAAATCAAAGCATTGTAAGAACCTATGCTAATGCGTACGCAGATATATTAAACTCGTTTAGTAAAAATGGTTATAAGACTTCGGCATTTTTGTCTTATCCGGCTTATGTAGAACATGTTAATCCAATATTATTACAAAAAGAACATATTGTATATAATTATGATCAAACAACAAAAAAATATGAAAAATACTATAGCATAATGAACAATATAGATAGAAGTGAACATATGCCTATTCCAGAATTACTATCCATTGGAACCTTTAGATTTAACACATATACAATAAGACCATTATTGTATAGAAGAAATAAGTGGACATTTAGAAGCAATAGTATTAATAATGGTTCAATTATCTATATTTCTCCTGTATATTTTTTTAAAGAAAAAATATCTAGTTTTTCAACTAAGCCAACATTTAAATTTTTCCATTTTAATATAACTCATTCACCACATGGATTGAATATGGAATGTAAATATGTTGGCAAATACGGTGGTGATGGCTATAAAAGCCAGTTATGTGCATTAAAATGGATGGGAGAAGTATTTGATAAAATGAAACAACAGAATATATATGATAATACAGAAATATTTATTGTTTCTGATCATGGCTCAAACAAAGATGTATTGCCGGTTGAATTTCAATTAACCCCCATTTTATTTTACAAACCATACAATTCATACGGAAAGATTAAGTTTGATTCTAAACTTATGGCAAACTATGATATAGCTACAATATTTTGCGATAATTTACCAAATGGTTGTCCTAATGTAGCACCAAATATATTAAATAATTATCCAGAAAACAGAAAGATATTTGTTCGTGGGACAAAATCATGGAATACAAACATAGAAGTAGATAATGTTTTTGGTACTGGTTTTGACTATGAAGTACATGGAGATATTTATGATCCAAATAATTGGAAAGAATTGAACTAAAATATTTTAAAAGTTATGGTTTTATGGTCTTTATTTTATGTATGCAAATCATTAGGTATCTCGTATAGCACTACCTATTATATCATTTCATCAATGGATTTTAAACACATATAAAAATCAAATCTTTTGTTGCGTTATTTTGTTATCTTAAACTCTATAATGCAAAAGAAGTTTGCATCAATTAAATATATTGCATATAGTTATTGCTTTGTGCCATTTAAATATGCCCTTAAAATCTCTAAAAAGTTTTTTATATCTCCAGATTCTATTAATCCTATATTTGAGATTCTAAACATTGAAAGCCCAGCTATTTTACCCGGATATATTGTGTATCCTTGTTGTTTGCAATAATCATGCAAATGATCAAAATTAATATTTTTAGGTAAAGAAATAGCAGTAATAATAACACTATAAGAATCTTTAGGAAATATTTCAAAGCCTAGGTCGGTTAAACCTTCCCTTAAAACACAATTGTTCTTTTTATATCTTTTAAAACGATTTTCTAATCCTTCATCCAATAATTCAACAATAGCTTGTTTAAGTGCATAGATGGTTTGAACAGGAGGGGTAAATCTCATTTGGTAGTTTGCTTTGAAATATTCATATTGTGATTTTAAATCAAGATATAAACTTCTTGCATTATTTGCGAGTTTTATATTATCTTCATTTGCAATTACAAAGCTAATGCCAGCCATGCCTTGTATATTTTTGTTGCTTGATGCTATGATGTAATCCACTTCATTAAGATTCAGAGGATAGCATGCGTAGCTACTCATGCAATCAGCAATAATCTTAATTCCTAATTTCTTACATATAGAGCTTATTTTGCTCAAATCATTTAGCAAACCGCTAGTGGTTTCACTATGTATAACTGCTAAAAAGTTTGGCTTTTCTTTATCTAAAAATTTTTCTAAATTATCAAAATTAATTGGCAATAAAAAGTCAGATTCAAAGCTAACATAATTTAATTTAGCATATTTAGCCATGTCCTCTATTCTTTTTCCATAAGCACCATTAACAATAATTGCTAATTTATCTGTATCTCCTATTACAGAGTTTATGCAAGCTTCAACCGCTAATGTGCCACTACCACCAAAAAGCACAGAACGGGGTTCATAACCACCATCAATAAATTGCA
>JARHYT010000093.1 GCA_029264775.1 Helicobacter sp.
CTATCAATATAAGCACCATTTTCATTTTCACCAAGTATATAGATATTTTTCCCATCAACTTTTTCAACAATACCGCTTTGCTTTGCTTTAATTGCCGCCCAAGAATCCCTAGCAATAATGCTTTCAATACCTGTTCCAACAATTGGTGCATCTGGTTTTAACAAAGGCACAGCTTGTCTTTGCATATTTGATCCCATTAATGCTCTGTTTGCGTCATCATGCTCTAAAAATGGTATCAAAGACGCCGCAACCCCAACAAGCATTCTAGCGCTCAAATCTATAAGCTCTACCTCTTCTGTTTTTCTAAGCGAAATCTCGCCACCAAAACGAGTCTCAATGAGACTCTCGGCAATAGTTGAATTATTTTCTAATCTAGCACTAGCAGGGGCTATAACCTTACCATCTTCTTGTGTTGCAGTAAGATACATAATTTCATCTGTTACCTTACCACCAACAACTTTTCTATAAGGTGCCTCTATAAAGCCTAATTCATTTACTTTTGTAAAAGTAGAAAGAGTATTTATAAGCCCTATATTTTGACCCTCTGGAGTTTCAATTGGACAGATTCTGCCATAATGAGTAGGATGCACATCTCTTGCTTCAAATCCAACTCTCTCTTTCACTAATCCACCTTCACCAAGAGCTGATAACCGCCTCTTATGTGTAATTTCTGAAAGTGGATTTGTTTGATCCATAAATTGAGATAACTGACCACTTGAGAAAAATTCCATAATTGTGCTAGTAATCATTTTAGAGCTTATTAAGTCATGTGGCATAACATTTTCAAATGATGTTTGCTGTGTTAGTTTATCTTTAATGGATTTTTGCATCTTAACAAGTCCTGAATGCAACTCATTTGCTAGTAACTCCCCAATAGCACGAATTCTTCTATTACCTAAGTGATCCCTGTCATCAATCCTACCCTTTCCATTGCGAACTTGCATAAGATATTTAACTGTTTCAATAATATCCTCATAAGTTAAAACACACACATAATCAGGTACTTTTAAATTAAGTTTATGATTCATTTTCATACGCCCAACACCTGTTAAATCATATCGTGATGGATCGAAGAATAATTGCTCAATAAACTTACTAGCAACATCTTTTGTTACCGGTTCTGCTGGACGCATAACCTTATAGATTCTAATAGCAGCAAGATCTGATTCATTATCAATCTTTTCTGTTTGACGAATAACTTTTAGGCTATCCATATCTGCCAAAAAGGAATTAATAATAGAATTATCATAGCCCGGTGCTGTATCATGAATAATCTTAAATGTTGAAATATTATTTTCAAAAATCTTCTTTAAATTAGCTTCATTCACAGGTGCCAATGTATCTAAAATTACCTCACCACTTACGCTATCAATAATCGGTTCTGCAAGATATGATGTATATAAGTTAGCAAGCGGTAATTCCACTTCATCATAATCAATATCTTGCTCTTTTAGCTCCTTAACACGCCTTCTATTAAATCTTTTACCTGCTAGTAAGACAATTTGTCCTTTTTTATTCTTGAGATCATACTCAAGACTCCCCTCCATCTTATCCAAGTCAAATGGGACAAAGAAATGCCCATCTTGCACAGATACATCAAGTATAGGATAAAACATTTGAATAATTTGTTGCTTGCTATATCCTAAGGCTCTGAACAATATTGTAACAGGCATTTTTCTTCGCTTATTGATTCTAACATACATAATATCTTTTGCATCATATTCAAAATATAGCCATGCACCCATATTTGGTATAATTTGTCCAGTATATATAGGTTTATTAGCTGAAGTATTAGATTCTTCTTCTTTGAATATTACGCCCGGACTTCTATGAAGCTGATTTACAACAACTCTTTCAACTCCATTAATTATAAATGATACCCTATCTGTCATTAATGGAATCTCACGCACATATATTGTTTGTTCTTTGATATCTTTTACGCCTATTCTCTCATTTTTTTCATCTCTATCCCATAAAACAAGTCTAATTTTAATCTTAAGAGGGATGGAATAAGTTAGCCCCCTAACCATAGTTTCAGCAATTGTATATTTTTGCTTACCAAATTCGCAACCAGCATACTCTAAAGTTACTCTTCCAGCATTATCTTGAATTGGAAATATAGATTTTAAAACCCTTTCTATTCCACTCTCTTTACCCCCATTCTCATACAAAAAAGAATCATAACTTGCCTTTTGCAACATAAGTAAATTAGGAACATCAAGTTCTCTTTGACTTTTAGAAAAATCTAACCTTAATCTAGTGTTTGTCAATCGTTTGCCCATATTAACCCTCTTACCTTACAAATTTGAAGAGTCAAATACTCTATATATCTTACAAAAATTATAAAATAAATAGAATATTCATAAAATACAAAAAGCCTATCAAAAAGACAAATAAAAATTTGTCAAAGATAGGCTACTAAATAGAATCAAATGATAGAAATATATTATTTTACTTCTACTTTTGCTCCAGCATCTTCAAGTTTCTTTTTGAAGTTTTCAGCATCTTCTTTACTCACTGCTTCTTTTAATGTATTTGGAGTTTTTTCAGTGGCTTCTTTAGCTTCTTTTAAACCAAGACCAGTGATCTCTCTAACAGCTTTGATAACATTAATCTTATTAGCACCAGCATCAAGTAAAATAACATCAAATTCTGTCTTCTCCTCTGCTACCGCTGCACCGCCACCAGCAACTGCCCCAGCAACAACGGTAGGTGCAGCACTAACACCAAATTTCTCCTCAAAAGCTTTTACTAACTCTGACAACTCTAAAACCGACAAATTACCAATATATTCCAATACATCTTCTTTTGAAATAGCCATATTATGCTCCTTGTTCTTCTTTTTGTTTTCTTAAATTATCTATACCTGTAACAAAATATCTTGCTGGCGCACTCCAAACAGAAAGCAACATACCAATAAGCTCTTCTCTGCTTGGTAGTTTGGATACAGATTCTATATGCTTTGAATCTACTATTTCGCCATCAAAATAACCAAACTTAACGCTAAATTTATCTGAATTAGCTTCTTGAAATTTGCACACAACCTTTGATAAAGAAATTTGATCATCTGACCAAATATATATATTTGTATCTTTCAGCTCAACTTCTTTATAACCAGCTTGTTTCAATGCAATATTTGCTAGCTTATTCTTGATAACATGAACGCTAATTCCAGAACCCTTAGAGTTTCTTCTAAGAGTCTCTAACTGCTTTACTTGCAAGCCTCTATAGTCGCAAATAATCATTGCATTAGCATTCTTAAAGCTTTCAGTTAAATTTTCAACTAACTGCAACTTCTCTTGCTTTGTCATATCTCCTCCTTTCAGCCCTAACTTATACGGGGTAATTTTTAAGCTCACGCCCCAGTAGTCTTTAGCCCAAGATAAAATATAATGAAATTCTCTTAGAATCTATATTATTTAACATCCATAAGCTCTTGTGAATCAACCTTCACAGAAGGACTCATTGTGAGGGAAAGATTACTCGAGCGAATATATTTTCCTTTCGCAGTGCTTGGTTTCAATCTATTGATTGTCTTAATAAGCTCTACCAAGTTATCCAGCAATTTAGTGCTTTCAAAACTTGCCTTACCAATAGGACTATGTATATTTCCTTTTTTATCTACACGAAAATTAACTTGACCGCTCTTAGCGTTTGAAACTGCTTTTGCAACATCTGTAGTAACAGTGCCAGTCTTTGGATTAGGCATAATCCCTTTTGGACCCAATATCCTACCAACTTTACCTACAAGAGGCATAAGATCTGGTGTTGCAATTACTATATCAAAATCGATATTGCCATTTTTTATTTGCTCTACCAAATCATCATCACCAACCACATCAGCACCAGCCTTTTTTGCCTCATCTGCCTTCAAATCTTTTGCAAATACAGCAACACGAACTTTTTTACCAGTTCCATGAGGCAACACAACAGCACCACGAATCATCTGATCAGCATGTCTAGGATCAACACCCAACCTTAACGCCACTTCAACGGTTTCATCAAATTTTGCAGATGCTAAAGACTTTACAGTATTAACAGCAGATTCCATATCATAAGTTTTATCACAATCTATCTTTTGAGACAAAGCTTGTAATCTTTTTGACATTTTCTTTTTCATATTTATTCTCCAAAAACTAATCTACTATTTCAACGCCCATACTTCTAGCACTACCTGCAACAATCTTTTTTGCTTCCTCAATATCTGAAGTATTGAAATCTTCCATTTTATTCTTAGCTATTTCCTCAAGTTGAGCCTGAGTAAGTTTGCCAATCTTATTTTTCAAAGGATTATCTGATCCCTTCGCAATCTTTGCAACACTCTTGATTAAATCTGTTACAGGAGGTTTCTTTGTAACAAAAGTAAAACTCTTATCTTGATAAACTGTGATTATAACGGGTATATTAAAATTACCCATATCTTTAGTCTTTTCATTAAAAGCCTTACAAAATTCCATAATATTAACACCTCTTTGCCCAAGTGCCGGACCCACTGGAGGAGATGGATTTGCTTTGCCAGCTGGAATCTGTAATTTTAATTCGCCAACAATTTTCTTTGCCATTTTATATCCTTACTTAAAATATCAAATAGTTTTTTCAACTTGCACATCATTAATCTCTATGCGAGTGTTACGACCAAAAATTGAAACATTAAGCTTTAACTTCTTTGTCTCCATATCGTAACTCTCCACAACACCAGTGAAGTTAGCAAAAGGCCCCTCTGTAATTAAAACAGATTCGCCCATAACAAAAGAAACTTTAGGGCGAGGTGCAGGTCTATTCTCAACCTTATCTAAGATATTTTGAATATCAGCATCATTTAATGGTGTAGGCTTTTTGCTCTCTCCAATGAATCTACCAACTCTAGGCAAAGATTGAATCATATGCCATAACTCTGTGTCTAAATCAATATGCACAAACACATAGCCCGGATAGATACTTCTTTGCATCATCTTTTTCTTCTTATCTTTCATCTCAAATACATCTTCAGTAGGAACTACTATGGACTTTAGGCGATGAGAAGCATTATTTTGTTCAATAAGATTCTCAATTGCTTTTTTAACGGATTGCTCACTCCCAGAGTAAGTTTGTATTGCATACCATTTAAATTCCATAGTCTATCCCCTATTAAATTTATTTAGAGACTAAGATACTATACGAGATAAAGTATAGTGAAAAAATATATCAACAAGTGCCAAAAACAAGGCAATTACAGAAACAACAATAATCACAGATATAAAAGCTGTTCTTATCTGTTCCTTAGTTGGAAATATAACCTTGCCTAATTCATCTTTTGATTCTTTATAATATTTATTTAATCTCACTTTAAATAACCTTTTAATTCAAACAAATGGCAGGTCAGGAAGGATTCGAACCCTCAACACTCGGTTTTGGAGACCGATGCTCTAACCATTGGAGCTACTGACCTTTACAAATGAACTAAACATTAATGCCTAATCTATACTCGTAAATTTTCCAAATCTACGAGTATAGATTGAAACAAACACAAGAACACTAAAAATCAGCTTGTTTTAAGCTTAACTTCTTTGTGTATAGTGTGTTTATTTAACCTAGGGCAGAACTTTCTAAGCTCCAGTTTTTCTGTATTAGTTTTTGCATTCTTTGTGGTGCTATAGTTAATATCACCACATTCAGAACACTTCAATCCAATTTTAACCAAGTTACCTTTTGCCATAAACTATCCTATTCAATAATGTTTGTTACAGCCCCAGCACCTACTGTTCTACCACCTTCACGAATAGCAAACCTTGTACCAAGCTCTAAAGCGATAGGGTTGAGCAATTCAACTGTTATCTTAACATTATCACCCGGCATTACAAGCTCTGTTCCCTCAGGTAATATAATAGCACCAGTAACATCTGTAGTTCTAACATAGAACTGCGGACGATAATTGTTGTGGAATGGAGTATGTCTTCCACCTTCATCTTTTGTAAGAACATAGATTTCAGCCTCAAATTTCTTATGAGGAGTAATTGAACCCGGCTTACAAAGAACCATTCCTCTTTCAACTTCTTCTTTTTTAGTTCCACGCAAAAGAACACCAACATTATCTCCAGCCTCACCTTGCTCCATTTCTTTACGGAACATTTCTACGCCTGTAACTGTAGTTTTTTGTGTATCGCGGATACCAACTATTTCTACTTCATCACCAACTTTTACAACACCTCTTTCAATTCTACCTGTTACAACAGTTCCTCTACCAGCAATAGAGAAAACATCTTCTACAGGCATAAGGAATGTTTTTTCAACATCTCTTTTTGGGGTTGGAATATATTCATCAACTTTAGCCATAAGATCTAAAATCTTTTGTCCCCATTCACCAACATTACCTGCTTTTGCTTCCTCAAGAGCCTTAAGAGCAGAACCACCAACTATAGGAGTATCATCACCCGGGAAATCATACTCATTTAATAGCTCTCTTACTTCCATTTCAACCAATTCAAGCAGTTCTGGATCATCTAACATATCTTGTTTATTTAGAAAAACAACGATATATGGAACGCCAACTTGTCTTGAAAGCAAAATATGCTCTCTAGTTTGAGGCATAGGACCATCTGAAGCAGAAACAACCAAAATAGCACCATCCATTTGTGCAGCACCTGTAATCATATTTTTAACATAGTCAGCGTGTCCAGGACAATCAACATGTGCGTAATGTCTATTTTCTGTCTCATACTCAATATGAGAAGTAGCGATTGTAATACCTCTTTCTTTTTCCTCTGGAGCATTATCAATATTATCATAATCTTTTAATTCTGCAAGTCCTTTAGTTGCTAAAACAGCAGAAATAGCAGCACTTAAAGTTGTTTTACCATGATCAACATGCCCTATAGTTCCCACATTAACATGTGGCTTACTTCTATTAAATTTCTCTTTAGCCATAGTATCTCCTAAAATGTAAATTAACACAACTAAAATTGAATAAAATTCAAAACAACAAAAAAACTGGAGCCCATAAGCGGGATTGAACCGCCGACCTCTTCCTTACCAAGGAAGTGCTCTGCCACTGAGCTATATGGGCAACATCGCCAAAATAATCCAAAAGCAACATGAAACATAAGGATAACAAAGAAGATCTAAAATTTATAAATTCTTCAGCTCCCAGTTGCTTAAACGCAATAACCAAATGGAGCGGGAAACGGGACTCGAACCCGCGACCCTCAGCTTGGAAGGCTGATGCTCTAGCCAACTGAGCTATTCCCGCAC
>JARHYT010000026.1 GCA_029264775.1 Helicobacter sp.
TTTATGCCATTTGCTTTTAGTATTGTTTGTGCATTTGCAATATCACAGAATCTATATGCTATAGATGATGAAAAAGCAACAGGTGGTAATGCAGCACATACAAGGAGTAATGATGCGGTGCAAACAAAAAAGCTTGATGCAGTTATAGCCTCTAGCACAGGATTTGATTTACCTATAAAAGATGAGGCAAAAAATGTAACATTAATAGGTAGAGATAAGTTAGAAAATAGAGGTTTTGGTAATCTTGAGCAAGCCTTACAACGCAATCCAATAGTTAATTTCGTTGATACTAGCTTTGGTAAAGTTATAGACTTAAGAGGACAAGGTTTTACTCAAAATCAAGCAAATCAGGGCGTTAAGGTTCTTGTCAATAGAGTCCCAATAACCCTGCTAGATACTTCTCATACCATACCACCATTTAATAATATAGATATAGATGATATAGAATCTATTGAGATTATACCGGGCGGTGGTGCTGTAGTGTATGGTAGCGGGACAAGGGGGGGGGTAGTAAATATTGTTACTAAAATGCCTAGCAAGGATTTTATTAGAGAATCTCTAAAATTTACAAGCGGAGAAAGGCTAGGTTTGCAAGGTGGGAGTGCTAATCTTGCCATTGGTAAGAAAATAAGTGATAATTTCTTTTTAAAAAGTAATGTAAGCTTTAGCTATGTGCCGGGTACTAGAAATACAGGTGGCTATCCTACAGGTTCAAAAGACTATGTAGAGGCATTTAGTAGTGATAACCAAACAAATCTTTATACTTCATTCCAAAGCCTATACCATATAAATGAAACTTCAAAGTTAGATTTTAATATAAATTACTCTCGTTTATGGGTTACTTTAAATGGTGCTAATACTGCATTAAAACTTGATCCAAATAAAACAGAAAGTGAATTAAAGCAAGATAGATTTAGCCCACCCATTGCAGTAACCAATCAACTAATAGAAGCTTTACAAACCTCTGCCAACTATACAACAAAATTTAACAATATAGATTTTGATGCATTAGTATTTTATCAATTTAGTTTTGACAACATAAAACCTACTAGTCTAGTGCCTAAACCACGCTATTATCATAATCATGGTGGTGGGGCTAACCTAAAAGCAAAACACACATTAGAGAATAATATATTAATGGTTGGTTTAGATAATTTATTAGAATATTCTAATAAGTTTTTTGAGAAAAAATATACTAAGGCGTATAAACTAACAAATAGTCTCTATACGCTTGATATATATAAGTTTAATAATATGTTTGATATAAGCGGTGGTGCTAGGATAGAATATTCAAACTATTGGATAGATGAAAATATGCCTAATACTAATTTATATGATCTTAATGTTCATACTCAAAGACTAGGCTATGCAGCAGAACTAACGCCAAACTTTAAATACAGCGACACAGGGAACGCATATGCTAAGGCAGAGTTAGGCTTTATAAGTCCAAGTAGCTTTCAAATGTTAAATACAATAGATGTAGATAAAGATACAAAATCACTCAACACTTTACAACCAGAGCAGTATATAACAGCAGAGATAGGCTTTAAAGATGAGTTTGATTGGAGTTATATACAAACTACTTTATTTTATACCTATACATTTGATGAAATCTTTACAGAATCTTTAATGTCTTTTGGCAGTTATGGTTTTAGATATAGTAATTTAGGCGATACTGTGAGGGCGGGGCTAGAGTTTGCCGCTTCACAAGAACTTTTTGATACTGCATGGTTGAGATTAAATGAGGGGTTAAATCTGCTTTACACAAAAGTCTTGTCGTCAAAATCGCCATTAAATGGTTATATGGTGCCTCTTGTCCCATGGCTTAAGGCAAATATAGGTATAGAAGCAGATGTGTTAAGCACAGATTCTATGCTACTTACCTTATTTTTTAATAACACATATACTAGTCAAAGCATAGATAAATCAAAAGCTATAGTAAATCAAGATGGCTATGTGCTTAGTGATTTAGGCTTAGTATTTAGCTATAAAGATTTAGTGATTAATGCAGGTATTAAAAACCTCTTTGATTCATTCTATACAACATATCAATATAATTCTGAGTATATCCCCGGATTTGGTAGAAGCTACTATGCTGAAGTAAAATATACTTTCTAAATGCGATAAATAGCGACAACAAGTCGCTATAGCCTATCATTATTTTAATATATGCGTATTAACATATTTTTATAGTTTGATATTCCTAGCTATCTATATAAATTTAATCTTTAAAATATTGTTATTAAATATAGTTTCTTTATCTTTGTATTTAAAAAACATTTTGTTGTAAAAGTTGATTTTATTTATCCATTTTATATTTTAATCTTATTGAAAAAGATTGTAGAAGTTTTTAGATATATTTTATTAACAAAAAATTGGTACTATATAAAATATCTATTTTTTAAAGGATTTATTATGAAAGATGTAACTAGGAAACTTGTATCTACCTGTTTAGTAAGTGCTTTTGTTAGCTCTTTTATGTATGCGAGTACAATTGATCAAAAAAGCGTTAAGGTTGAGTATATAGGTTATAAAACACCTTATATGGCGGAGCTTGCAGGTAATTTTAAGAATATAAAATATACATTTGGTAGGGATAATAAAACAATAAAAGGCGTTCTTAGTGGTGCTAGTGCGTTGATTGTTCCAACAAGTAGCATTATTGAAGATAATGAGGAAGCTACAAATAATATGAATAAAGTATTTTTCCCTACTTTACTTGGTAAAAATAATATACAAGTAGTCTTTGTTGATGTTGTTGAGGGTGATAACAAAGGTCTTATTAGTGCAAAAATAATTATAGGCAAGCAATCTTGTATTATCCCCCTAGAATATGAGATTGAAAAAAATACACTTATTGCAAAGGGTAGATTAGATTTAAACAATTTTAGTAATTCTGCTAAGGCTTTAAAGGCATTGAGTGATGCAGCCGCAGGTCATGCTGGTATTACATGGGCTAATGTGGATATTGTATTTACTGCTAATATTGTGGATTAATTATAATATGTTATTTTATTAATGCTTGCAATGTAACCTAAAAGTTTATTGTCAAGCGTAATTACTGAATCATTAGCTAAGTGTTTAGTGATTATTTGGTAGGCTATATTTATGTAGCTAAAATATTTTGTAATACCCAAAATAGCTTTAAGATAATTGTATATAATTAGCAAATTTTGTAGCAACGCCCTTTGCTTGTGTTTTTAAACATATAAGTTTAGAATGGTAAAGACATATTATTGTGATTGTTGCTTGTGAGATATGGTTTTGCAAGTCTAAGCAATGAGGATATAAATTGATTGTGTTTAGTTATCCATTGATTATAATCACATACAATTATTAAAGTATGTTTTAGTCTGCTTACTGCTACATTTAGTGCGAATAATGCGGATTTGTTGGTAGAATCTGTTAAATGTTTGCTAAATTTTACAGGTGAAAATATAATTGTACTAAATTCTCGTCCTTGTGATTTATGGATTGTGAAAACATGATTCCTACTGATTCCCTTGCTTATTAGCAATTGCTGTTGATGTTTAAATGGTGTTAATATAGCATAATCTTTAATATCGTGTCTAATGAGATTCATAATGGCTTGTGCTTCTCCTTGGCTCTCATTGCGGTTATTTATAGAATTATATTTATAGGTTTCGCCAAATTTCGTACTATCTATGTAGTATATTTCTGTTTCTTGCCCGATACCTTTTAGTCCGCTAAGATATACATGTTTATCAAGCACCTTTGCTAAGTTATCCCCATATCTATGAGTTGTTGTGAGTTTATAATATGAAATATCTTTGAATACAATCTCATCGTAATTGTTTTTATTGTGCAACATTTCTTTATTATGTAATAATTCCTCCAAGAACAAAGTATTTAAACTCCATAAACATACATTATGCTTGCTTTCTTTTATTATTTTATCATCCATAAGGCAAATAGGCATAAGCTGTTTGTGATCCCCTAGAAATGTTATTGGTATATTTAGTGATAATGGTGCGATTATTTTAATTAATGATGAGAATGCACACTCATCAATGAATATATGTGAAAAATTTAAATTACTAAGAAAATTATATCTTTTAACAAAGCTATCAAGAGTAAGCCCCACAACAAGAACATCTTGTATTCTATCTTTAAGCATTACTTGTTGAAATATAGTATTTTGATTATTGCTTAAGTTGTTCTCATTTTCATCTGTTTGAATGCAAACTTGAGGAAAATTATTTAAAAACTCATTGCTTGGCATGCCTAGTCTTACAAATTTCTTACGACTTATGCCTCTTTTATCGCATTTCTTAATTAGTGTTGTTAGAATCTGCTCTAATGCTGTATTTGTGGGTGCTAAAACTAATGCTTTTTTGTCTTGCATTATAATATTCAATAGACAATTAAATAAGACTATTTGCGTCTTTCCGCTACCGCTTATACCCCAAATATAGCTTATAGGATTTGAAAATACACCTTTTATTGCTTCTCTTTGCTCATTACTTATAAAATCTTGCATTTTTATTTCTAATTTTAATGGTTTCTGTGTTGGTAGGCTTATTATGATAGAATCTTGAGAACAAAAATCTTGTATATTTTTTACTAAAAATTTTAAATCTATGAATAACTTCATTTTATCTAAAAAATCTATTTTATTTCTTGCGATGTATTGCAGTATATTATCTTTACTTAAAACTTCTTCATTATTTATAGATTCCGTGTTATTCTTTAAAATATTATTGATGAGTTGCTCTAGTAGTTCATCGCTAAATGTTATCTTTAGTATTCTATTTAACTCGTTGAAATTCTTTTCCTCTATTGAATCTAGGTCAATTAAAAAATCATACATAAATAGTTGTAAATAATCAGTTGATACTAAATTTCTATCAAGCATTAACGATAAGGTATCATATTCATTTATACGATAATCTAGTATTGTTATTTCCTCTACACCTAGGTTGTTTTTCTCTAAGTATTCTAAATAATCTGTAGCAGATTGCAAAGCATATTCCCTTATTGTATCCATATCATTCCTTTTGTTAAATTATGAGTAATTCGCCAGCCTTTAGCCTTTCTATACCTTTCTTTATTGTATTTATCTTTTGTAGTTTATCTATTGCAGGGCTTTTATCTGCAAATATTTTTGGTAGTAATTTTTGTGCGTATTCTAGTATAAAAAAACGCAATTGTTCTTTAAATTTATCATTGCTTAGAATCTCATTTTTAGCTTTAAATTTTAAGGCGTTGATTTTGTCATTATCGTAATCACTTTTACAGATTAACTCAAATTCACTGCCATACATTGAAAAATATTTTTTGTCCAAAAAATGTAGTGCAAAGTTTTTATGTTCTTGACTTACAAGCATATTATATAAAATAGTTTCTTCTGCAAAGTTATTGTTTTGCAAATAATTTATGGGATTTTTAAGCTCTTGATTTTTTTTATTGATATTTTTAGTTATGATTAGTGAAGGATTTATATTTAATAATAATGCACATTTTTTTTTGTATTCATCTTGCAATAGTAATGTTAGCGAATTTAGATATTCATTGCATTCTTTTAGTGCTTGCTGTTTTTGTATGGGATTTTGCAAATCAAATTGTGCAATGATTTTTTCAAGTACAAATTCAATAAATGGCTTTGCGGTTTTAATTGCATATTTAAACTCCTCGATCTTATTTTGTGCAACCATATCTGCTGGATCTAATCCATTTTGCAATATAATAACGCCACCATCTTTACTATTCTTAGAAAGCAATTTAGCTGCTTTTAATGCTGCATTAATCCCTGCATTATCACCATCATAGCATACATATATTCTTGGATTTTCTTTATTTAAAAGGTATAAATGCCCTTCGTTTAATGCTGTTCCTAGTGTAGCAACCGCGTTTCTAAAACCTGCTTGGTGTAACATGATAACATCAAGGTAACCCTCACATACAATAATACTTTTTTGCTTGTATATCATTTGTTTTGCGATATTATATCCATATAGAATCTTTGATTTATTGAATATTTTACTTTGAGGTGAATTTAGATATTTTGCTACATTTTTTTCATTACTTATAGTTCTACCACCAAATCCTACAATCATTCCATTACTAGATTTAATTGGGAATATAATGCGATTTGAAAATCTTGCATATGCTCTATCATTTCCTTGTGTTAAGATTCCAAAATCTATAGCTTCTTGATAATTTAGATTATTTTCATTTATAAATCGGATTGTTTCATAGCTCATGCCGCTATATCCTATCTCAAATTCTTTTATAGAATCCATACTGACAGATCTAGAGGAAAGATATTGCATGATATCATCATGCTTAAAAAGTTCGTTGTGATAAAAATTGCTAAGTGAAGGCAATAAATGGCTTTTTTGTTTTGTCTCACCCCTTTCATATTCAAGTGCGATATTAAAGAAATTTGCTATTTTTTGAATTGCATCATAAAATTCCAATTTTTCATATTCCATTACAAATTTAATGGCATTCCCACTAGCACCACATGCAAAGCAATGATATAATCCTTTTGTAGCACTTATAGACATACTAGGTGTTTTATCATCATGAAATGGACATAATGCTACATAATTTGCACCGACCTTACGCACATCTATATAATATGAGATTAAATCTATAATATCTATAGAATCTTGCAATCGCATTAGGCTTGCTTGTGTAACTCTTGGCATAATAATTCCTATCAATTAATAGCATTTAGTCTTATATATTTAATGAATGTATCTAAATGTGTTAATTGTAAAATTCTTAACAAAACTTACTAAAGAAATAGATGCTTTCATTTATCATAGTTCATGCAATTTTATTTAAGCACTATATGAAACTTCCCTATATTCTTGTAATTCATTATATAAGCTATCTCGTTCTATTGGTATAAAACCTGCATTTTGGATTTGATATATCATTTCCTCTTTGCTAACGCCATTTTTGCTTTTAGCACCTGCTGCTGATTGTATGCTTTCATTCTCTATTGTGCCATCCATATCATTAGCACCAAATTCTTGTGCTACTATTGCAAGATTGAACGATAGAGATGCCCAATAAGCCTTTATATGTGGTATATTCTGTAATAAAATTCTAGATATTGCAATAGTTTTTAAAATTTCTTGTGCGCTAGGACTTTCTTTTACTTTTAAAAAATTATTGAATCTTTGATATAATAAAGGTATGAATGCGTTGAATCCACCCTCTTTTTTATTCACTTTATTTTCTGAAATTTGTGCATTTCTCAAACGCAACATATGATCTATTCTATGATGTCTTTCTTCTATATGTCCAAATAACATTGTGGCATTACTCATTTTCCCTATAGAATGCCATTTTGCATGTACTTCTAGCCAACGATCTGCATTTGCTTTACCATGACATAATGTCTTGCGTATTTTTGAGTCAAATATCTCTGCACCACCACCGGGTAAAGAATCTACACCAGATTCTGACAAGTCATTTATAACTTTATCAAGACTAAAATCAAATCTGCGTGTTAAATAGTCAATTTCTGCTGCCCCCATAGCTTTTATATGTAACAATGGTGTAGCTTTCTTAATCTCTTTAAACATATCTAAATAGTGGTTGTACTCATGTGTTGGATGATGTGCTGCTACTATATGAACTTCCTTTGCTCCTCTATTATAAGCGTCTATACATAATTCAACTACTTCTTTGATGCTCATATCGTATGGATTTGGATTTTTTCTGCTAGCAGAAAATGCACAAAACTTACACACATCAGCACAAATATTTGTAGGGTTTATATGTCTATTCATATTAAAAAACACTTTTTTACCATATTTTTTATCTCTTATGGAATGTGCCATTCTACCAAGCGTAAAAATATCATATTCATATAATTTTGATAATTCTAATGCACTCAAGCCCTCAATATTACCATACATTACATTTTCTAATAGATCCATATACATTCCTTATGTATTTTTTATAAATGTAATTATAAATAAAAGTTGTGAGTAATAATTGCTAACAAGCTAACTTTTATATTTTATTTAATAACATCTATTCTAATGATTGATTTTTATATAGATATGATTGCATTGTATAGCTAATAGTTTGGGTAACTATATTTATGATGGATATTAATATTCAATAATTGTTTATGAAATATTAAGTTTATATGTTCGATATAATTTATTGTCTTAATTAGCAAATATATTAAGTCTATAAGTATTGTTCTGATTTAAATAATTAAATGAAAATTTATTTATGTTGTACTTAGGGTTAATATATTATTTTGTTAAAATAATATATTAACCATATTACACAATTTTTCTAGGTATGAATGGAGATAGCCTTGTCAAAACTTCATAAGGTAGCGTATCAAAAACTTTTGCCACATATGCGGCATCTTCCATTACACAGATTTCATCTGTATCGCCATAACATGAAAAGCAATCCATAGAAGTTCTAGGCAATATCTCCTCGCCATTTGGCAATAGTAATTGCCTGTTGCCATTTAGCCTATACATACCATCTCCATAGCCTATATCATATGTGCTTACTACACGCTTATTTTTCATTGTCGTTATGCCACCATAACCTATTTTTTCACCTACATCAAGAAGTTTTGTTGATATTCTGTTTGCATATAACTTTAAAATAGGCTTTAAATGTTTTGCTGATTCTATTTGAACTTCATTTGTTAAATATCCATATAAAGCAATTCCTATACGAACTAAATCATCATCGCATTTATTAGAACGCAAGGTACAAGATGAGTTTAAGCTATGGAATCTAGGCAGGGGAAAACCTAATTCATTTGATAGTAATTTTACTTTATATTTAACTTCCTCAAATCGTTCAATTTCAATGTTAAATTCATCTCCTATTTCATCGCCATACCCATTATGCGATAAAATACCTACAAGGCGAATATCATTCTTCAATATAGTTTCAATATGTTTTCTTAGATCTTTTATTTCAATTCCATTTCTGTTCATGCCTACATTAACTTTTAGCTCTACACCTAATCCACTCATATCCCCGATTGATTTTTCAATTTTTTCAAAATCATCAAATCCATGTATTGTAGAATAAATATTATTGGATTTCTCTGGTGCTATACCATAAAAGAAAGTTACAGAATCAAACTTATGTGCAATTTTTAAAGCCTCATTGTAATTCTTTACAAATACGGATTTTATGTTATTCTCCATAGCTAAGTTACTCATAACTTCTAATCCATGCCCATATGCATTGTCTTTTAATACAGCTGCTACTTCTATTTCTTTATTTGGATTTATTTTTTTTAAATGTTGTCTTATTATGCTTATATTGTGTTTAAAGTGATTATGATTTATAGTTATGTAAGCCATGAATTCCCCAAAATATAATGTAAAATCTACTAATTTTTAATATAGATTCTAAAAATAACATAATCTAAATGTTTATATGCAATCAATATCGTTTGCATGAAATGCTTTGAATATTTTTAACATTTCTTTATGTTCCACTATATCATGCACCCTTATAATATCTGCCCCATTTTGCAATGCCATAAAATGCGTAAGTAAAGTTGCTTCTAAATATCTTTTATTTGTGTTTTTGTCATTAGTTTCTAATATTTTTGCTAAAAAACTTTTATGACTTGCACCTATCAATAGAGGTTTTTTAAAATATTTAAAATGTGATATTTTTGAGATTAATTCTATATTTTGTTGCATATTTTTTGAAAAACCTATACCAACATCAAGTATAATATTTTTACAATGGTTTTGGCTAAGATACGAAAGTTTTTGCTCAAAAAATCCACTTATATCTAATATCAAATTTTTATAAGTACAATTATCTTGCATATTGCTCGGTTCACCTTGTATATGCGTTAGTATGTATGTTACATGTGGATTTGATTGCAATACCTCTATCATATTTTCTGGTTTTCCACTTACATCATTTATGATCTTAAATCCATTGTCAATTGCAATTTGTGCTGTTTCCTTATTGTATGTATCTATACTAAATTTTGTGTTTGTTTTTATATTCTTTACTTCTTTAAAAATATCTTTTAATCTATTTATTTCAATATCTGAGTTTATAAGAGAGCTTCCGGGTTTAGTGCTTACCGCACCTATATCTATTATATCTGTTTTTAGCTCTACATATTTATGTATCATTTCTATTGCTTGTTTGCTATTAAATTCTTCATAAAAGCTATTAGAATCTACATTTATAATACCCATAAGTTTTTTGCTATCCGTTCTATTTGTTTGTAAAAACCTATTTAACTCTTTTGCTATTGCCTTTAGCCCAAATGGTTGCATACGCATTTTCATAATTAATAATTTAAGTGCTTTTGGTGTGCCATATAACAAGCAGTCATAGTGTGTTTTTTTACATAGTACAGCATCTCTTGGCGTTACAAGCTCTGCTCCGTTGCTTAATGCATCTTGTTTTAGAATCTGCATGGCTTGTATTTTCAAATTCTCAATCTTAAAACCTAAGATTTGTGTTTTATCCTTCATGATTGCATAGCCGATATTATCTGGTTCAATCAATTTCATTTCTTCATTCAGATTTTTTATTCTTTCTAGTCTCATTAATTTTACCTCTTAACAAGTGATAATAAAATAGGCAAAATTGCAAAATGCACACTTTGCTTGCTGTGTAATGCCTTGATTGCTAAATCAAATCTTTCTAATTTTTCTTCATTTAGAAAAATATTATTTTGTGCAATACATTGCAATATTTGTGCCAATATGATTCTGCCTTTTTCATGTGTTGTATTTTCTTTTTCTAGCTTTTTTATGTAGTTATAAATAACAGGTATATTCAAACGCGTAATATCAAGCTCGAAATCTTCTAAATTTTTTTTATTTTTTTTATTAAAGACAACAAGGCGGGAAAGTATAGTTGGCATCAATTTATTTCTAGTGTCAATATGTAGCATAAATATAATGTGCGGTGGTGGTTCTTCTAGTATTTTTAGTAACGCATTTTGTGCAAATTTATTATACGAATATGCAAATATGGCTACTATTGTGTCTTTATGTGTTGCTATATGTGCTTCTTGTATAATCTCATGAACATGATTAATTTTTAGCTCTTCTTCTTCAAAAATTTTTAGAAATTCTCTATCATGGGTATTTTTTAAATAATTTATTTCTTTTTGAAAATCATTTGTTATTATGATGCAAGATTTTTTAAAGGTTGATATAAATTCATGATTTATTTTATTTGGCGCATGGAATCTATTTTGTGATTCTGTAATATTATTTTCTTTATAATATTCTTGCATGAAAAACCTTATACATTTTCAATATCAAATTCACCACATATACCTGAAAAAAGTGTTTGCTCAAAGATTCTATATGCTTGCAAAAGTTTAAAATCAAGATTACAATCATTTGATTGTAGCGTAAATGAATGTTCTAGCGAATCATCAAGCACCCACAAAAAAGATTCTCTCAACTCAAGAGAAAATTCTGCTAATACGCTATCACTTTTGCCTATATACCACATTGCATAACTTTGATAAGACATATCAAGTATATCCTTTACGGCATCTGTTTGATTTGCTTCTAATAGATTTATCAAATGGGAATCAAGCCCATATACTGGAACAAATGGACGATTCGCTTCACTATTATTCAAGTTATTTAATATGTAGTGTTTTAACCATAGCCTTTTTGAATCTACACAAAGCAAGAATGTACCACCATTTATTATAAACGATATTGCCTTTGTTACAAGTGGTGTCCAAGTATCACGCATAAGCTCTAACCATTGCAATGGCATGCGATTTATATTTTCGACATCTTTTCTTAAAGCATGCATCATCCATTCATTAACATTTCGTATCACATGATTCCCTAAATTTAGTTATTTGTCTAGCTCGTAAGCTGCATGCAACACTCTGACGCTAAGCTCTGCATATTTTAAATCAATTAACATTGATATTTTAATTTCGCTTGTACTTATCATGCGTATATTGATATTGTCTTTTGCCATTGCTTGAAAAGCTTTCGTTGCTACACCGCTATGACTTTTCATACCAACTCCAACAATGGATACTATTGCAACCTCATTATCATAATCTATAAAATCTGCATTAGAATTAAATTCTTCTAATGTAATTTTTGCTTTTTCTAATTCATTTTGAGGTACGGTAAAGTCGAGATTTGTTTTAGAATCCCTCCCTATGGTTTGTACTATCATATCAACATTTATATTCGCATCTGATAGTTTTCCAAATAACTCTGCTGCAATACCCGGTTTATCCTTAATGCCACTTAGACTAACTCTTGCTTGATTTTTATCTAAAGCTATACCGCTTACAATAGGTTTTTCCATAATTTCATCCTCTTTTGTTATTAAAGTACCAATATCATCACTAAAACTACTTTTTGCATAGATTGGGACATTTAGCTTCTTTGCAAGTTCTACTGAACGAGTAAGCAACACCTTTGCCCCCATGCTAGATAACTCTAACATTTCATCGTAACTTATTTTATCTATTTTTTTTGCCTTTGATTCTATGCGTGGATCTGTTGTATAAATCCCATCCACATCGCTATATATTTCACATAGATCCGATTTCAAAGCTCCTGCTAATGCAACTGCTGATAAATCACTTCCACCCCTTCCAAGCGTAGTAATCTCACCCTCACTACTTAAACCTTGAAAACCCGTTACAACAACAATATACCCTTCATCTAATAATCTAAAAATATTATTTGTATCAATGTGTTGTATTCTTGCTTTTGTATGGTTAGAATCTGTTTTAATGCCAGCTTGTCTGCCATTGAGAGATATTGACTTTAGCCCCCTTGCATTTAAAGCTATGCTTAGTAAAGCAGCACTAATTTGCTCACCACTGCTTAATGCCATATCTAAATCTCTTTCGTTTGGTGTAGGTGTAAAATATTTTCCATAATTTAATATTTCGTCTGTTACACCGCTCATAGCCGATACAACGACTACCAATTTATTCTTTTCTTTTGTTTTCAATTTATTATCTGAGTTCTTTATTGCATGTATAGAATCCTCAATTCTTTTTGCAACATTTTGGATTCTCTCTGTACTGCCCATGCTTGTGCCACCATATTTTTGAACAATCAACATTAAATGTATCCTTCTTTCTTAAAATAATTTAATACTTCTATATATATATGTTTTTTAAATTTTGTAACTTTTTTAAGAAGTTTATCAAAATTTACAAATTCGTATCTGGCAAACTCTGGAACTTTAGTCTTTATGTCAATTGCTGCATTTAATTTCAATTTTACCAAGAAATATTTTTGCTGTTGTCCCTTGTATGGTTTCATTTTTTGCATAACTCTTTTTGGAAAATCATATCTTACCCATGTAGGATATTCCGCAATAATTTCTATATCATTAGTTCCAATTTCTTCTTTTAGTTCTCTAAAAAGTGCATCTGTTGGGCTTTCGCCTTTATCTATACCGCCTTGTGGAAATTGCCATACATTCTTTAAATCGCTTCTTTCTGCAATAAAAAATTCGCATACTTTTGGATATTCATGTGATAATATTATTGCTGCCACATTTAGTCTATATGACTTGTTGTTGCTGATATTATCCATTGCATCAAAGCCATTTTTCACTTTATCCACTACAATATACCTTAATTTTTTTATGCGATTATAACATTTTGAAATCTACTATTGGTAATTATTATCCTACATATTGTAAAATTTTGTTCGTTTTTTAAAATATTATGACTTGGGAATCATTTTTGCTAATGTAAAACCTACTCATGATTTATTCATGTGAATATAGTTTATATATTTGTTTTGGGGTATATGTGTGATTAAAAAAATTGCTTTTTTCGTTGGTGCGTCTTTTTTAAGCGTATTTTGTTTGGCTGATTCAGATAGTATTGATTTTCAAGAATATAGTATGTATATACCAACTTCAAACCAGCTTTTTAATAAATTTAATATTACTACTATCAATGCGTTTAATATACCATCTGAATATATGGCAACATTAAAGGCAGAGGGAAGATTGCTAGATGTTGATACTACAAAGTGGAAATATCTTACAAGGCAGTATGAAAATGGATATGAATACATACCAATACTTAGGAAGATGTTAGCTGATGCTGATGTGCCACAAGAATTTTTATTTTTAGCTATGGCTGAATCTGAGTTTAAATCTCAAGCTTTAAGCTCAAAAAAGGCTGCTGGTATTTGGCAATTAATGCCTGCAACAGCAAAGGAGTTAGGCTTAGTTATAAATGATTACATAGATGAAAGACAAGATCCTATTAAAAGTACGCAAGCAGCAATAAAGTATCTTAGATACTTGTATAATGCTACTGGTAAATGGTATCTTGCTGCGATGGCTTATAATTGTGGTTTGGGTAGATTAAATAGGGCAATAAATGATGCACAAAGCAATAATATAGAGATTCTACTAGACGAAGAGGCACAATACTTACCTCTTGAAACTAGGAATTATTTGAGAAAGATTATGTCTATGTCTTTGGCATTTTCTAATGCACATGAATTAAAACAAGCTGATAAGGAATATATTTTAAATAGAGGGGCTGGAGATTCTTTAGTTATTGTTAATGTAAAATCTGGTAATTCTTTGGCAAATATAGCTAAAGGTGCAAATATGAGTTTAAGTGCATTTAAAAACTATAATAGGCATTTTAAATATGATTTTGTTCCACCCGGTCAAAAAGAGTATCAAGTTTATTTACCTTATGATAAGTTAAGTTATTTTAAGCAAAATTTTAAAGATTCCATTGATATGAAATCTTATTTTGTAGTTTATCGTGTTAAAAAAGGTGATAATCTGTCTGTGATTGCTAAAAAATATAATATTTCTATTGGACAAATAAAACAATTAAATTCATTAAAGACAAATATTATTTCGGTTAATCAAAAACTTATGTTGCCAGTTGTTAATGCAAGTAAGAATAATAAATCAATAAAGGGTAATATTGTGATACAAAACAATTATGCTAATATGAACAACAAAAAAGCTAGGAGTTAATAAGTTGAGAGTTGTTTATAAAAGTAAAAATTCTATTATACATTTTACATTTGTTATATTTAGTGTATCTTTATTTATAGCTTGTGCCCCAGAAAGTAAGTATTTGGGTGGTTTAGGTGCTTTTAAGGGCTATGAATCTGCTGATGCCTATAGAAATAAGGATATAAAATACAATCATGATTACAACAAAATGCCAAAATCTAGTTTTAGTAGTTCTCTTGTAGCAAATGATAGAGATAATGTAAAACAGACATCTCAACATGTTAGTAACAATAAAGGCTATGAAAAATCGCCTACGAAAACAAATAGTATAAATTCTAGTATTCGATCTAGTAATTATGAATCACCAGTTCAAGGTAATGGTAGTTTTAAACCTACCAAGTCTTTGTTAGATGGTATGCGTGATAGTGAAGCCATACAAAGGGCTACTATGAAACCATATACGGTCAGAGGAAAAACTTATAGACCGCATCCAGTAAAAGTTGGAGATAGCTTTGATGGTATTGCTAGTTGGTATGGTCCGGATTTTCATGCTAGGGCTACATCTAATGGTGAAACATACAACATGCATGCACATACAGCAGCAAATAAAACATTACCTATGAATACTATTGTAAAGGTTTATAATAAAGATAATGGTAAAATAACATATGTAAGGATTAATGATAGAGGACCATTTGTTGAAGGACGCATAATAGATTTATCTAATGTTGCTGCAAAAGATATTGAAATGGTTGGTAAAGGTATTGCTAATGTTAGAATAGAGGTTGTTGGTTTTGGTGGTAATTTGCAAAATAATACACCACCAAAAGATTCTAACACTGCTAAAACACAATCTGTAAATAAAAATACAGAAAACACACAATATAAGAATAATAGGATTAATAATTCAACAAATAACGAAAACTATACTATAAGCAAGCAAGAACACAGACAAGATCTAAACAACAAACCTGATGATAAACCATATGACAATAGTAGTTATGCTGTTTTAACAAGCAAGCCGACAAATAGTTATAATGAGATTTCAAATAAACAAAATTATGCAAACAATGTAAAAGAACAAGGTAAAATGCAATCTAATACAAGAACAAATGATTTATACAATGATTCCAATGGAGTGGCACAGGATAAATCCAAATTTATGCAAAATGAATCAACAGATAAACAAAATATGCCAAATGATACAAACGATACCAAAATAGATTCTAAGGAATCTTCAGATAATAGTGAATCTTTGATTGCTACAGTAGAGGAATTACCACCATTTTTAGATGATAAACCAAAACAAATTAAAAGTGAAGTAAAAGATAAAAAAGAAACTAAAGATAATAACAAAACAAAGCAAGATGAATATATGCTAAAGGAAACACCAAGATACATAGATAGTGAGGATTCTATGAGAAATCTTGATGATGCAGTGCAAAAATTGAGAGATTCAACAAATAATATATCTAAAAATACTCAAAATGATATTAAAAACGCATTAGATTCTATACCTTCTAATAATGAACAGCAAAAGCAACCTATTGAAGTTGAAAAAGAACAGCCAAAGCACGATTCCAATCCACAAGAAATAAAACAAAATATAGGTAAGTTTATGGTTTCTTTGAATGTATTTAGCAGTATGGATAGAGCCCAACATTTTAAACAAGAAAGTTCTGCAATGATAAAAGATAAGCCATATACAATAGATATTGTATCTACTTCACAAGGCTTGTATCGCGTTGCTTTGCGTGGATTTAAAACACATGATGAAGCAAAGGAATTTATTACACATAATAGCATTACAGGGCATGTTGTAGAAGAAGGTAAATAGTTTAATTATAATGCCTAGATTCCATAAAATTTATCTTGAGATAAGCGATATTTGCAAACTTAAATGTACTTTTTGCACACCAAAGAAAGAACAAAGAGGCATAATGCCTATTGATCTGTTTCAGTCTATTGTATCACAGGTTGCGATTCATACCAACTTGGTTAGTTTGCATGTATTAGGAGATCCTCTATGTATATCTAATATTGATTCTTATATAAAGATCGCTAAACACTCACATTTAAAGCTTGATATCGTTAGCAGTGGAGTGTTTTTACAAAAAGAACATTTTGAAATATTGTGTGATAAGGCAGTTCATCAAGTTAGCTTTTCTCTTGACGCTTTTTATGATAACAGCAAGTATAATATGAAATTTAATAAATCACAAGAAGTGTATTTAAATATGTTGATGGATTTTTATTACTATGCTAGAAAACATGCACCAAATTTATATATAAATCTGCGACTTTTTAATAACTATGATTATTCTATATTGCTTGATAAATTCAAAGGCTATATATTTCAAAATGAAAAAAGGCGTATAAGACTTGATAAGAATCTTTTTTTACGCTTTCATAAGGCATTTAAATGGTACAATAAAAGTAAATCCAATATAGATATATTAAGTAAAGACACAAAAAAGCCTTATTGTCTTGGTGGCATTAAGCAATTAGCAATACTTGCAAGTGGAATTGTAGTGCCTTGTTGCATAGATGCCAATGCTTTAATCCCTCTTGGCAATATTAATTTTCAAACATTTAAGGAAATATTAGAATCTAAAATATTTATTGAGTTTCAAAAAGCACAGCATTCACATGTAAATCTACCTATGATTTGTAAAACATGTGTTTTTCGTGGTGTTTAGGTATTTTTGTGTTATGTAATAATTTAATTTTTAGCTATAATTTCACGCTAAGAAACTAAGTTTATAAGGTTTGTTTTGAAAAAACTCATTGATTGTTTTGACTACATTAAACGCTATCACTCTGATATTTTAGACATTGTTGGTATTATGTTTGAGTTGTTCGTTTTGATGAAAGAAAATTCAGAATTTATTGTAGATATTATTGACAAGGCAAATAAAAGGAAACCAATCCGAGATGAATTTAATAGGGGTATGCTTGAAATCATAGGTAAGGAGTTATATACACCAATTAGTGGCGGTGCAAATGTATCAAAAATTTTAAAAGCAATATATGCAAGTAGTATTAATATTTATGATATTGAACATTTTTTTCATATCATTTCACAAAAACGCACTACTAATAAGCTTTATTATTATTCTACGCCAAAAGAGGTAAATGATCTATTAGTTATGCTTTTAGATTTACAAGATAACGATGAGGTATATAATCCATGCTATGGTATAGGAAGTATATTTTTATCCATAGGCAATATTAATCCTTCAATAAATTTATATGGTGAAGAGCTAGATGACAGGCTTTCAAATATTGCGAAATTAATAGCAAGGTTTTCTAATATACAATCTTATAATTTGTATGTAAATGATATTTTAAAGCAAGCAATTTTTAAAAGTGGAAAGAAATTAAGGAAGTTTGACAAAATTATTTGCAATCCACCAATTTATGTTCATATGGGTATTGAACAACTTAAGGGAGATGAGAGGTTTAACAAAGTTGGAATCATAGCAAAAAATTATCCAGAGCTTGTATTCCTTACACATGCTTTATCTCATTTAAATGCTAGAGGTGTTTTTATCGTTAGAAATCAAATATTACAAAAAAGTTTTTTAGAGGGTAAGTTACATGAAAAATTAGTTAAAGAAAGAATGATTGAGGCAATTATAGAGCTACCAAAAAATATTTTTCCATTACAATCACATGATTTTTCTGTTCTTGTTTTATCTCATAATAATAAGAATATTTTACATATTAATGCCAATAATGCACAATTTTATGAGAAAGATGGCAAATACAACAAGCTTATAAATATTGATAAAATCGTAGATATTTTTACAAACAAGAAAGAAACACAATATTCTAAAACTACAGATATAGAATCGGTAAAAACGCATGATTTAAGAGCTAGCCATTATTTATCTACCTCTTGTAATAATACAGATTCTTTGTTGTTAAGAGATATTAATGTAACAATTTTTAGAGGACAGAGGGTATATGGTGGGGGTAATGATTGCGTGATTGATTATTATGATGTTGGAATTGCTGATTTTTCAACATGTGGTTTCACTTCTAAATTTGATAATAAGAAAATTAGTGGTAATAAACAAAAGATACATAAATATAGATTGAAACCATATGATATTTTATTTTCACTACGAGGTATTATACCAAAGATGACTATTCTTGATAAAAATACAAAAGATATAGTCGCAATAGCAAATGCTGGCATATTGATTCTAAGGCTAGATAATAAAGATAAGGCTATTGGGCTTTATTGCCACTTTTTTTCTAATACAGGTTTTAAACAATTAAAAGATATATGTGAAAGTAGCGGCGATAACATGTTGTATGTTAATAAATTGCTTGATATTACTATACCAAGAGATTATATCGAGGTAGGATTGCGAAAAATGCCAAAATTAGAATCTTTAAAGCATAAATTTGAAGATTTGGAGACAAAACTTGAGGTTTTAAAACGAGATTAAGTAAAATTAATTATATTTTAATAAATATTAATATTTACATTTTGATGTAGTTTTATAAACAGATGTTGCATGTATGAATAGCCACATTATTTAATGTTTAAAGTATATGAAGTTATGACTTCTCAAAACAAGATTAATCAAAGTATGATAGAATATAGAATCTTTAGTTTTTTTGGAGATTTACATGCAGACGATACGATTACACCAAGCAGGCACAAATATTATTAGCAAAAAGTCATTTCAGAGAAAAGGGATAAAAAGCCTTCTTAGTGCTAATTTTAAAGAGGCTTTCAATATGTTTGAAAATGCTTTTTGGCTTGATACAAATGATTTAGATTCCAAGATAGGTTTGTATCTTGCTGATATGGGCATGGATTTTGGACAGGAGGCTGTAGGAATCTATGAATTTTATCAAAGCATACTAGCATATGAGCGTCGTTCCAAAAAACATAGTGTTCAAAAAATGATTCTAAGTTTAATCGAGGCATTTGACAATAAAACTCATAGTCTATCAAAAGCGGTACAAAATAGTAAAAATGCGACTATGGAAAGTTACGATGCAATTAATTATATGGATATAAAAGCTATGCTTGAAACACAAGATTTTAAGGAAGTGTATAGTGGATTGCCAATCAATACAAAACTTGTGTTTAGCCAAAAAAGTGATTTTTATGAATTTTTATCACTATTAGTAAAAAATGATTATATTGACGCATTATTAAACTATATTGATTCTCTGCCAATGTATGATATGGATATTATACCGCTACTTGAAGCGGCTAATAGCAAGTTAGAGGCAAAAAATAATAAGAGAAAAAACATTAAAAAGAATAACAATGAAACAACACATAACTGATGATACTCGTAAGATTAATAAAGATTCTATTTTTTTAAAGATTCCACAAAATGAGAATTTTATAGAATCTATACCAAAGCATATAAGAGTTATCAGTAGAGATGAACTCAAAGATTTTTATAATATGGATATAAAAATCATTGGCATAACAGGTACAAACGGAAAGACAACAACTGCTGCTGCTATATATTCTATATTGCTAGATATGGGGTATAAAGTTGCATTGCTCGGAACAAGAGGAATGTTTGCAAATGATAAACAATTAAAACCAAAGGGATTAACGACACCTAGTTTATTAGAACTATATCAAAATATTGATATGGCTGTATCGCTTGGTTGCGAGTTTTTTGTCATGGAGGTAAGCTCCCATGCAATTAAACAAGAGAGGATTTATGGCTTAGAATTTTGTTTAAAGATTCTAACAAATATTACTAGCGATCACCTTGATTATCATAAGACTTGGGAAGATTATAGAGATACTAAATTGAAGTTTTTGCAAAGTGGGGATTGCATAAAAATAATTAATCTTGATGATATTAGTGCTGCTTCAATGAGATTTCATTCTAATGTATTGACTTATGGGGTGGAATCTAAGGGAAATTTTTTTGTTAATGTGTATGGATTGCGTGATGGCATTTTTGCACAATTAAATTTTCGTAAGGTAAATAGTAATGATAGTGAGGTTTGCACGCTTGAATCTTCTTTGTTTGGATTATTTAATTTGTATAATCTAATGGCAGCAATACTTGCTACAAAAGTTTTAGTAGATTCAAATTTACAGAATATTTGTGATTTATTGCAAAATTTTGCGGGTGTATCTGGTAGAATGGAGATGATAAGCAAACAACCATTTATTATGATAGATTTTGCACATACAACAGATGGTATGGAAAAGATATTTGAAACATTTAAGACTAAGAATATAAGTGTAGTGTTTGGTGCTGGTGGAGATAGAGATAAAAGTAAAAGACCTAAAATGGGTAAATGTGCATCATTATATGCAAGGAAAATATATATAACAAATGATAATCCTAGAAGCGAAGATCCATCATCAATAGCAAGGCAAATTTTTGAGGGCATGCTTAGCGATAATGAAAAAAATATTGCTATGTATGAAGAAAACAAGAAATATATAATTACCAATCAAGCAGATAGAGAGGTGGATATAAATATTATTTTAGATAGAAAAACGGCTATTTTTAAAGCAATTAAAGAGTTGCCAAATGATTGGGTATTGCTAATATTAGGTAAAGGTGATGAATGCGTTCAAATTTTTAAGGATAATGAGATTCATTTTAGCGATAAAGAATGTGTATTAGAGGCATTGAGTAATATATAGTTTGCCTTTTAGATAAATAATAGATATTGGATGTTTGTATCATATTAGCTACATAAAGTTAATATTTTTGCATTACTTCAATCCCCTTTGTTGTTGTGAGTTTTATTTATAGTATTTGACAAGCACTATAATAATATTATTGCTATGTTTTCTTGTGTAATAAATTCATATATTGATAATTAATATAAGACTAATTTTAGAATCTCATATATTTGCTTATATATTTTAGCAGTAATTATTATAAATGTATCAATAAGCTTGCTACACTATGTATTTATAGCATGTCAAAAGAAATATTAATCTATACATTTTGATATTGTACCTATAATTTGATACAATTAATATTTGCATGATCAATTTGTCTTAGAATCTAGATAAAATAACATTAAGACATATTAATAAAATGTAATTTTTATTGTAGAATGTCGTTTTTAAATGTTTGAATGATTGTGAATTTTTAAATTTTTATTTATAAAAAGGTTACTATTTTGATTGATAAGTTAAAACCAATTATTGCAAGGAATGATGAATTAGCAAGTTTGCTAATTAAAGAGGAAGTAATAAATAATGTAGAAAAGCTTACTTTGCTTAGTAAAGAAAAGAGCGAAAGCGATGAGATAGCACAAAAGGCTAGGGAATATCTACAGGTAATAAAAGATATTGAAGATAATAAGGCATTGTTAGAGGATAAAGAGCTTGGCGAATTAGCAAAAGAGGAATTAAAAGGACTAGAGATTCTGCGGGGAGATTTAGAGCAAGAAATTAAGATTTTGTTGATACCAAAAGATCCAAATGATAAAAAAAACATATATCTTGAAATTCGTGCGGGAACAGGTGGCGATGAGGCTGGAATCTTTGTTGGTGATTTGTTTGGTGCGTATTGTCGTTATGCAGATTCTAAGCGATGGAAGGTAGAGATTATAAGTAGCAGTGAAAACTCTGTTGGAGGTTATAAGGAAGTAATTGCTCTTGTAAAAGGTGATGGGGCGTATTCTCGACTAAAATATGAGGGTGGAACTCACCGCGTACAAAGAGTGCCAAAGACAGAATCTCAAGGCAGGATTCACACTTCAGCAATAACCGTTGCTATAATGCCGGAGGTTGATTCGTTAGAAATCAATATTAATCCTAATGATTTAAAGATAGATGTATTTAGGAGTGGTGGGCATGGTGGGCAAAGTGTAAATACTACAGATTCTGCTGTTAGAATCACTCACATACCAACAGGAATTAGCGTTTCTATGCAAGATGAAAAATCTCAACATAAAAATAAGGACAAAGCCTTAAAGATTCTACAAGCAAGGCTATATGAAGCAGAGCTTGAGGCACAAAATGCACAAAATAGAGAATCTCGTAAAAGTCAGGTTGGCAGCGGAGATAGGAGCGAGAGAATAAGAACATATAACTATCCGCAAAATCGCATGAGTGATCATAGAATAAATTTGACCCTATATAGTTTAGAAGAAATTATGTTAAGTGGCGATCTAGATAAAGTAATAGAGCCATTAATAGCACACGCACAAAGTATTGCTTTAGGCAACATAAACGATAGCTAGTTTTGTTCCAACAACTATAAATATTAAAATTAGCGATATAAATTTAAACTTTTTCATTGTAATTTTGTAGGCGGAGTTTATTTTTATGCTACAATTCCAAAAGGCAAAGAGGGGCGTTACCTTATGGTAATACTTGTAAGTATTTAAACTTGATTCTATCTAGGGGCTTACTTGTGAATCCTCCATGTGTGTGATAGTTAGCGTGGTTGCAGCTGTTCTTTGTCTATATACTTAATTTTATCGTCGCTCAATCTTAGCATCTCCATTAATATATTATTATCAATTCCTAGCCAAATATTACTATTCTATTACCATTGATTTATATGCTTTATAAAATAGGTGATTCATCCTTTGTTTGTTTCTTGCCGTGCTATAAACATATGTATAGCCATGAAACTATTAAATGTGTTATTTAATGTAATCATTGTGATATATCCATATAATTATTTAGTTTGTATCTTTTATAGCTATAATAACTATTTATTACAACAAAGTATTTGATTTTACAACATATATTTATAAATATGATTTATAATAAATGTAATTTAGTTTTGTCATATATGTTATATGCCTTGTTTATGGAGGAATCATGAGACAATTTTTTTATATTTTTATATTCATGTGTTTTGTTGGTTGTTCTTCATTAGCTGTTAAGCCAGATGGTGTTTTGGGGTACAACAATGGTATTGCAATTATTCAAGACACAAAAACAAATAGTAAAGTACAATTTGAGGTGGCACAAGAGGTTGTAGGTGGGTTTGATGATATACCCTTGATTCTTTACATTTCTGTAGAAAATATGAGTGATAATAGTTTATTATTTAGCACTGATAATGTTTCTGTTCTTTTAAATGATAAGTCGCTTTCACCATATACATATGATATGATTATTAGAGCTAATGTAAATATAGCACAAGCCTTATATGATTATGGGATAGAGGTTTCAACGCCAAATGTAAATATTGTAGATCCATTTTTTAGTTCTCCCGCATATTATCCGTATCCTGTCCCGGTGTTTTTTAATGGAAATTTTGTAATGGGATATAGATATTATGATTATTCATTTGCAAGGGCTAGTGTATATTCGGCTCAAGCAACGCAATATAACGCAAGAAAATTTTTAATAACTCATTATTTACGCAAAAATACATTAAATAAAAATGATGTTAAAGGTGGTTTTGTACTGATTCCAACCAATGCCTTACAAGCTGGTATTATGCTTGTTAAAGTTCAAGTTGGTAAAGATATTCATACATTAAAGATAAATCTTGAAAATTTAAAGTGATCAATATTTGTTTTTTATTGCAATAGTACCATTAAGCTATATTGATTACCAAAATCTTATTTAAGTTTTACACTAACTTGCTATATAATGAAACCTATAGGTTTTTAATAATTATGATACAATTATATCTATTACACTTAAAGGGCAATCATGAAATATAAACCAAACAATAAAGATGAATTGAAACAACTTATAAGCATTAAAACTATACGCCTAGATGACATAGATACAAGCCTTATAACAGATATGAGTGAATTATTTATGGAAAGTAAAATGATAGATTGTATGGGATTTGAAGTATTTAAAAGTAATGCAAGAAAAGATTTTAGTGGTATAGATTCTTGGGATGTATCAAAAGTAACCAACATGCGTTGTATGTTTTATAAAGCAACAAGCTTTAATCAACCACTAGATTCTTGGGATTTATCAAATATAATTGGCACGAGTTATGTTTTTCGTAAAATGTTTGATGAAGCAAAAAAATCTCAAACAAAACCAAAATGGTATAAATAATGCCTATTTGGTAGGCTGACTTATTATTTTAACGCATTTTATATTGTGTATTTTATTGTTATAGTTTTTAAGGGCATGGCGTTTTGATATTTTTATATATTTGAATCTTTTAGCACAGCAAATTAATAGCTATTGTTTATCGTCTATATTTATACTTTTTGCTTTTTTATCTCTATGGAATGAAATAGCAAATCTATGTGCCTCATCCCTTAATTTTTGTAAAAATTGTAATTTTAAATCGTTGGGTGGTAGTCTAAATTCTAAATCTTTAGAGCGTATAATATCATTAGCCTTGCCCTTTGAGCGATATGCTTTGAAATCTCGTTTTTCCTTAGAAATTGCTATTACATCTATATAAACACCACTTGATTGTAAGATGTCAATTGCAAGGTTTATTTGTGCTTTCCCTCCATCAATTAACCATAGATTTGGTGGTGGCATTATATCAAAGCTCTTTGCTCTCCTTGTAAGCATTTCTCGCATTTGTGAATATTCGTCCTTACCCTCTAGATTATAATGTCTATACCCTTGCTTGTAAAATTCATTATTTATATAACTTATCATACCCCCAACATTAAAACTTCCTGCATGGTGACTTGTATCAAATACTTCAATACTTGTAATTTCATTTTGCAATAAAAACAAATTTGCAATATCTTTTATTGTATTTTCTTCTTTTTGATTTATTTGAATCTTATGTGTTAGAAGATGTATGGCATTATTGATTGCTAGTTGTGCTAATTTTAGTTTATCCCCCCTTTTTGGTGTAATTAGCTTATTTGCTATTTCTGGCATAGAATCTTTTAGTCTATTTAGATTGTGTTGTGTTATATTTGCGAGTATGATTTCTTCACATAGTGTGCCTTCTTGTATTATTTTTAACAATGCTTGTGTGTATATTTCGCATTCAAATTCCTCATTTATATTTTTTTGATTATTTATATTATTTTGCATCGCATTTGCTTTTATAAATATATGATGTGAGCTTACTACTTTACCATTTCTCACGAATAATTTTAGTAAGATACCATTATTGCCATTAAATGCTATGCTAAAAATATCTGCATTATATAGCTTTTTCATATCTACAACGCAAAATTGCTCCACTTCCTTTAGTATATCTATGCAATTTTTACATATCAATGCCTGCTCAAAAAATTCATTTTGTGCAAATTCAAGCATATGTCTTTCTAATGCTTTTTGCATTTTGTTTTTGTTTTGCATAAGGTTTATTGCTTCTTGCACATAGTCATTGTATTTTTGTTGTGTTTGTATATCCTTGTGTTCGCATACACCCAGACATTTATGTATTTGGTAATAAAGGCATGTTTTTTTTCCTTTTAGACAACTTGCTTGTTGGATTAATGGAAATATTTCATATATACTTTGTAAAATTTCTTTTGCACCTTTTACATATGGACCAAAAAATATTATATCTTTTTTCTTTTCTATCTTTCTTGTTATGCTGAATCTAGGATAGCTATCATTTAGATTTATTGTTATGTATGGGTATGTCTTGTCATCTCTCAATAAAATATTGTATTTTGGATTCTGTGATTTTATAAATGAATTTTCAAGGATTAATGCTTCTCTCTCATTTGATACTATTAAGGTATGTATGCTATGTATCTGTGTTACCATATGTTGGATTCTAAGACTATTTTTTGGATTTGGTGCAAGATTTGAATTAAAATAACTTTTTACTCTCTTGTATAAATTCTTAGCCTTACCCACATATAACAAACGAAAATTTTTATCATAATATTGATAGATTCCTGCTTGTTTTGGAATCTGTTCTATTTGTTGTTTTAATTCTTTATTTTGCATTTTTTACCTATATAATTTTAAATACATTGGATTGATTATTATAGTAAAAAGTCATGTATGAATGATATATGTTATTGATCCTTTGATATTAAATAATACATTTGTATCTACAAGTATTATTTAGCAATATAGTATGATTATATTTTATTTTGTGTTATATAAGATTTTTAGTTTAGTGTGGATAAGTTAAAGTATGTGTCAATTGTTTTTTAATTATTTTATTACAATATGTATTTATATAGCTATTGTATTTTGATTATTGCACTTAAGGTTATATTATAAAGGTATATTCATTGTTATATTGTTTTATTTATTAATTTTATTTGAAATGGTATGTATTTTGCTTTTACAAAAGTTAAATTTTACTAAGGATAGTTACCATGATGCGATCACTTTATACAGCAACAACAGGAATGTTGGGGCAACAACTTCAAATTGATACAACTTCAAACAATATAGCGAATGTTAATACGGTTGGATTCAAAAGGCAGAGGGCGGAATTTAATGATTTGTTTTATCAAACTTTACAATTTGCGGGGACACAAACAAGCGAAACTACACTTACCCCAACAGGAGTAGAAGTCGGTGTTGGTGTCAGAACAGGTGCGATTAATAGAATCTATTCTCAAGGTAGCCCAAAAGAAACTGAAAATCCGCTTGATGTGGCAATTATGGGTAAAGGATTTTTCCCTATACAATTACCAGATGGGAATATAGCTTATACTAGAAGTGGTAATTTTAAGCTTGACGATCAAGGAAATATAGTTACTTCTGAAGGTTATTTAGTGCAACCACAAATAACAGTTCCACCAGAGGCACAAAGCATTAATATAGGTGCAGATGGTACCGTTAGTGTTACACTAGGTAATAATGGACAAGCAGAGGCATTAGGGCAAATTCAATTAGTGAATTTTGTTAATCCGGCAGGTTTGCATGGTATAGGTGATAACTTGTTTATGAATACAAATGCAAGCGGTGAGCCAATAGAAGGTATCGCAGGGCAAGATGGGTTAGGGCAGATTAGAGCAGGATTTTTAGAATTAAGTAATGTTAGATTAGTTTCTGAAATGACAGATTTGATTACAGGACAAAGAGCATATGAAGCTAATTCAAAAAGCATACAAACAGCAGATTCCATGTTGCAAACAGTAAATGGATTAAAGCGATAGTAATTTTATAACATAAATTTAAGATATTAATGCAATTGTTGGGATACATTCCATTAACATATGCACATATTTTGTATAAATAAAACCTCTTAATTAGTGTATAATATCAAAAATATAGCTTACATGTTTGGATATTATTTATGCAAGATTTAGACATAAAAATAGAAAGAGTTGTTTTATCAGCAATCTTATTTAGCCCAGATAAATTTGATGAAATATGTGATATTATTAAGGCAGATGACTTTTCACTACCATTACATGTAGCTATGTTTAAAGCATGTGAGAGTTTAAGAAAAGGTGATATTACAATAACGCCAGAGCTTGTGTGCAATGAGATGTCAAAAAGCATTCAAGTAACACTTGATGATATAGTATATATAGCATCAGAATCCCCTATAGCAGATATTGATTCGTATGTTGATATTATAAAAAATAGCTCCATAAAAAGGAGACTATTTTCTCTTGCTAGCTTTATAAGAGATGAAAGTTTAAAGGAACAATCAAAAGCTATAGATGTGCTAGAGGAGATTGAAAAAAGAGTATATACACTTAGCTTGCAAGATAGTAATAGCGATTTTAAGACTTCTCAAGAGGTTATAGAATCTACATTGCAAAAAATAAAAGATAATAAATCAAAAGTTGGCATATTAAAGGGTATTGATACAGGTTTTCGTGAATTAAATTATGTTACAACGGGATTTAATGTTGGTGAATTGATTATAATAGGTGCAAGACCATCTATGGGTAAAACTGCTTTGATTTTAAGTATGGCTTTAAAAATTGTAAGTAGCGGTAAGGGTGTAGCTATATTTAGTTTAGAAATGCCTGCAGAACAATTAATGACAAGAATGCTATCAGCAAAAAGTAGAATCCCACTTCAAAATGTGCGTTCAGGTAATATGGATGATAATGAATTTAGCAAACTTACAATGATTGCTCAAGAATTATGTGAAAAAAATCTATATATTAATGATAGTTCATATTTAACATTATCTGCATTAAGGACAAATCTAAGGAAATTAAAGGCAAAGGATACATCTATTAGTATAGTAATGATTGATTATTTACAACTTATGGCTGGTGTAAATAGTGCAAATTCAGTAGCACGACATGAGATAATAGCGGAGATAAGTAGAGGTTTAAAGAATTTGGCAAGGGAGCTAAACATACCAATTGTTGCATTATCACAATTAAACAGAAGTTTAGAATCAAGAGATGATAAGAGACCTATTTTATCAGATTTGAGAGAAAGTGGTTCAATAGAGCAAGATGCTGATGTAATTATATTTCTATATAGAGATGAAGTATATAAGGTTAGAGAATCAAGGCAAAGGATAGCTAATCAAAAGAAACAAAACAAACAAGATTCTAATATAAAAATAGATGATATTTATATTCCTCCACAAATAGAAAAGGCAGAGTTAATTTTAGCAAAAAATAGAAATGGAGAGACAAAACACATAGATATACAATATAATGGTAAGTTCACGCTTTTTGAAGATATAGATGAAGAGCGGGATACAAGTATGGCAGCACATAATCATACAAAAATAATAGGTAATGAAATCCAAACTATCCAATTAGGTAATTTTGATTTAGGCACAAATCAGGACGATGAGTTACCAAGATTTTAATATTACTATATTAGTTTGTTGGGTAGTTTAAAATGTGATTTTGAATTGTTTTTATGTTGTAAGTTATATTGATATTATAGGATATTAAATGGAAATCAGAATGAAAAGATTAAAAGATAAGACTATTACTGAACAGGTATATGAAGAACTTGAACGCAAAATAGTTTTTTGTGAAATAGAGCCCGGTAGTATTTTGACAGAGAAACAAATAACAGATATGCTAGGAGCTGGTAGGACTCCTGTTAGAGAAGCATTATTGTTGCTTTCAAAGAGATATTTAGTAAATATAACAAAAGCGGGTATTTTAGTACCTGAAATCAATGCATCTTTGCAATTGCAATTGCTGGAGGTAAGAAGGGCTATTTTAAAGGTTTGCGTAGAATGCGCTATAAAGAGATTAACGCAAATTGATAAGAATAATATAGAAAGATTATTGCAGGAAATTGATACTTCTAACGAAGTTGATTTTATGAATTGGCTTGATAAAAGACAGGAAGTATTGTCTAGAGCGTCTAAGAATTATTTTATATATGAAGAGCTTAGGAATGTGCAGGGGCTATCTAGAAGGTTTTGGTATAGATATGCTAATAATGAACAACATAATGAAGTAAAAAGTTTGCATCGTAATATTTTAGAAGCAGTATATCAAGAAGATATTGAAAAGGCACTGATATGTGTTGATAAAATTATTGATTATTTTGAAAATTTTGTAAGAAAGTATGTCATTTAGATAGATTAAATTATTTTTGATAAATAACAATTGAGTATATAGTTATTGTATTATTTTGTGTTAAGTCCCGCAATTATTCCATATTTAAACTATAAATAGCCATATTGCATAAAAGTTTGTTATACTAGCTTACATTACTAATACATAACCATTAATTTCTAGTATTCTAACATCATGGCTAACCATTTCATTTATAAGTCTAGTTTATAGTCAAAATAATTCAATTATATAGAATCTTATTAATATTTATCCCACTTTTTAAGTGCTAGATTCACATTTATATGGCAGTAACCATTTGGATTTTTTTCTAAATACTTTTGGTGATAAGATTCTGCCTCATAAAAATTCTTGATCTTAAATACTTCCGTTACTGCCTTTAAATTATTTCTTTGTTCCCATTTTTTTATACATGTTTTTATGATACTATTATCGCTATCATCAATAAAATATATTCCATTTCTATATTGAGTACCTATGTCATTGCCTTGAAAGTTAAGGGAGCATGGATCTATTATTGATAGAAATCTCTGCAATATTTCTTCTAATTGCAATATATTTTCGTCATAGCATATCTCTATAGCCTCTACTGCTCCACTTGTGCCACTACACACAATTTCATAATTTGGATTCTCTAGCTCACTATTAGCATATCCAACTTTAGAAATAATCACCCCTTTAAGTTTGTCAAAATATCCTTGCATACCCCAAAAACATCCACCGGCAAGATATATTGTTTTCATAATTAACCCTTTTATTTATCTATTTAGAACATAAATCTAACACCGCCATTTATTTCAAAAGAATTTGGCACACTTGTTCCACCAAGATGTGTGCTGCTAATATGCACAATTGAGCTTAAGGTTTGAGTAATCCCAAATTCTAGCATGGCATTTAATTCGTTTTGAACAATTCCTCTTGCATTACCTCCATAATATCTAGTACCATTAAAGAATGTAGCACCATAGGCAAAGTACATATTTAATTTATTGTCCAATATGCTTATTCTTGATGCGGCATATATTAAATGTGCGTTTCTACCCATTTTTATTGCTCTACCGCCCCATATAAAAAATGGTTGTATATTCGCATAAAATGAACGAGACATATCAGTTTGTGTGCCATTCCCAACACCTAAAATACCTAAGTTACCCATTCCAGCATCACCATTTGCTACATATCCTAACATAGCATCAATATTTTTGTATCCTATTGTCAATTTTGAATCAAACAAAAAAGTATTATCATAGAAAGAGTGTATATTGTTGTGATCTTCAAAGCTTCCCGCAATGCCTAAATCACCACTAAACCACCATAAATTTCCACCATTAAACCTACTAGCGAAATGGAATCTTGTTCCAGCAGTGATAAATACACCCGGAATAAAATTGCTAAAACCACTTATAGATATTGAATTTTTAACATCACCTTCCACGCCATGTATATGATAACGCAAACCAACATTAAACCAACCAGTTTTATCTAATTGCCTAAAAGGTGTCATCTCATAATAACTTACCCTACCATAATTATATGCCCATATTGCCTCAATGATCAGATTTCTAATGCTACCATTTCTTAACCATATGCCATCTATAAGATGATTTACCCATTCGCTTATAGGTTGGAATCTACCAGCTTTAATAGCTGTATCTCCATCAAAATATTCAATGAAAGATTCACCTAATGCAATACTACTTCCTATTGAATTATCATATAAATTATTGTAGAAATCTTTTTTTGAACCATAATTGTAATTTAAGAAAGTTTGTGCTGCTCTAAATGATATTGCCGCTCTAGTATTATAATAAAATCCCGTTGTATATCCTAATCCAACAGAAGCATTTATGAAGCCAGCATTGCTTATAAGCTTATTAGAGCCATATAGATTATTTTTATAAAATCCACTTGCCTTGTCGCTTGATATATAGTTCCCATATAGCACAATATCCACTTGTTTTGTTCCATTTAGTAGTGCTGAATCAAGTGTTTTGTACTGCCCAAAAACAAAGCTAGTTAAACCTAAAAAAAATATCAATAAACGCATATATATCCTTATATAAACTCAAAACATGTAAAAATTTCTTTATAAATAGATCTGTCATTCTATCCAAAGATTATCAAGTAGTCTTATTTTCCCTATTCTAACAGCCAATAAACATACACAATTTTTTGCTTTTTCTGCAAGTCTCAAATTTGTATCATAGAAATCTAAATAATCTATTTCCAATTCTTTAAGAATTTCTAATGCTTCTTGTTTTAGTTTATATGTGTTTATTTCATTGTTGTGTTTAATTAAAGATTCTATGTGAAATATTGCTTTTGGTATAGCAAGTGCCTTTTTTCTTTCATCGCTGTTTAAATATACATTTCTAGAGCTTAATGCTAATCCATCAACATCCCTTATTATTGGCATTTCTATAATATTTATAGGCAGATATAAATTTTTAACCATTTTTTTTATTATAATTAATTGTTGTGCGTCTTTTTTACCAAAATATGCATTATGTGGCATAATCAAATTGAATAATTTTAAAACAACTTGTAATACACCACTAAAATGTGTGGGTCGATGATAACCTTCAAGTATATATCCCATTCTCTTTGGTGGATTTATAGTTATTTCGTCTATATCTTCATACATTATTTCGTTCGTTGGTTTAAATACTACATCAACGCCTAAGCTATCGCATAGTTTTATATCTTCATCTAATGTGCGAGGGTATCTTGACAAATCTTCTGTTGGTGCAAATTGTGTAGGATTTACAAATATAGAAACAATGCTTATATTGTTTTGACTAACATTTTTTTCTATAAGACTTTTATGCCCATTATGTAACGCTCCCATTGTCGGTGTTAGTCCTACGCTTATTGTGCTAATATCTTTGTAATTTTGTATCTTTTCTTGTATTTCCAAATCTTTATCTGTATTTGTAGTTTGCATATACATTATGTATTCTTGTTTTTTTGTTTCTATTGCCTGTTTTAGCTCATCTTTGGTTGTAGCTATAATTATGTTTGAAATTCCTTTTTTATTTTTTTTGTAATCTGATATTTTTTGTTCTATTTGCATGTTATATCTCCTATTAGTGAAGTTTGGATTCTATCTTAATATAGTCTATATTTGATTTTTTGGTGCATTTTTAGATAGATTCTTTTTACTTTTTTTAAGTCTATTTTTAATTGATTGTTATATAGATAGGTTTTATATGCTGTGTTAAATGTATTTGTTGCAGAATCATATTATATTTAAAAGTTGTTTGTTAAGTTTATTCTACATGAATGCCTTATTGCAATAATATTCAAATAAATGATGTTTTTGTATTTTATTGGTAATTTTTAGATACAATGCAAAGTTTAGTTCATTTATTTGGATTAAAAGCCTTAATATAAGGAGTTTGTATGAAAGTTCGACCATCGGTCAAGAAAATGTGCGATAAATGCAAAGTCATTAAACGCAAGGGTGTGGTTCGCGTAATTTGTGCGAATCCAAAACATAAACAAAGACAAGGATAAAAAATGGCTAGAATTGCTGGTGTAGATTTGCCAAAAAAGAAGAGGGTAGAATATGCCCTAACTTATATTTATGGTATTGGGCTTAAAAGCTCAAGAGATATATTAGAAGCTATAAATATTTCTTTTGATAAGCGAGTTAATGATCTCAGCGAAGATGAAGTTTCAAAGATCTCTAAAAAGATTCAAGAAAGCTACATGGTTGAGGGTGATTTGCGTAAAAAGGTTACAATGGATATTAAGGCTTTGATGGATTTAGGTAGCTATCGTGGATTACGACATAGAAAAGGCTTGCCAGTGCGCGGACAAACAACAAAGAATAATGCTCGCACACGCAAAGGCAAAAAGAAAACCGTTGGTAGCAAGTAAAGGGGTAGCGTATGGCGAAAAAACAAGCAAATGTAAAAAAAAGAGTAGTAAAGAAAAATATTGCTAGAGGTATTGTGTGTATTGCTGCTTCATTTAATAATACAAATGTAACCGTTACTGATGAAATGGGTAATGTTTTATGTTGGGCTACTGCCGGTGGTTTGGGATTTAAGGGTAGCAAGAAATCTACTCCCTATGCAGCACAGCAAGCTGTAGAATCTGCTTTAGCAAAGGCTAAAGAACATGGTATTAAAGAAGTTGGTATTAAAGTTCAAGGACCGGGAAGTGGTAGAGAAACTGCCATAAAAAGTGTAGGTTCAGTAGAAGGCATAAAAGTATTGTGGATTAAGGATGTAACACCATTGCCACATAATGGTTGTCGTCCTCCTAAAAGAAGAAGAGTGTAAGGGAGAGGTGTATGGCAAGATATAGAGGACCTGTAGAAAAGATTGAAAGGCGTTTAGGTGCATCACTTGCTCTTAAAGGTGAGCGTAGATTAGCGGGTAAAAGTGCTAGAGAAAAAAGGGATTATGGACCGGGACAACATGGTAAAAGAAGAGGTAAAATCTCTGATTATGGTTTGCAGTTGCGTGAAAAGCAAAAAGCAAAATTCATGTATGGTATTAGTGAAAAGCAATTCCGATCTATTTTTAAAGAAGCTAATAGACAAGATGGGAATACTGGTGAAAATCTAATTAGATTACTTGAAATGAGGCTTGATAATGTTGTTTATAGAATGGGTTTTGCTACTACTAGACGCTTTGCTAGGCAGCTTGTTGTTCATGGGCATATTCTATTAGATGGCAAGAGAGTGAATATTCCTTCTTTCATAGTTAAACAAGGACAGAAAGTTGAAATAAAAGAAAAGAGTAAAAATAATGCACAAATTGTTCGTTCTCTTGATTTGATTTCGCAAACAGGTATTGTTCCTTGGGTTGATATTGATAAAGATAAAAGGTTTGGAATCTTTACTAGGAAACCAGAAAGAAGTGAGGTTGAAATTCCCATAGAGGAGCGTTTAATCGTAGAGCTCTACTCAAAATAATAATATGTAAGGTGCTTGTTATGAAAAATATAAAAATAAGACCATATATTCCAGAGAAGTTGGAGATAGAGGAAATTACACCAAATCATATTAGGTTGCATGCTTATCCATTTGAACCGGGTTATGCTATTACTATAGCACATCCTGTTCGTAGGTTGTTACTTTCTAGTACTGTTGGATATGCACCTATAGCAATAAAGATTGATGGCGTTAAGCATGAATTTGATAGTGTTAGAGGTGTAACAGAGGATGTAGCCCCTTTTATTGTGAATATTAAAAATTTAAAATTCAAGGTAAAAGATGAATTTCAAGGGCAAGATAAATTAGAATTGGAATATGAATTTAGCGGTCCTATGGAGCTTATAGGAGAACATTTGAATAGCGATAAGGTAGCTATCATTGATGGTGATTCTCATTTGGCAAATATCAATAATGATGCTAAAATAAAATTTTCTTTAGTTATACAGAAAGGCTTAGGTTATGTTCCTAGCGAGGCTATTAGAGAGGAAATAGGGGGGGAGTATATACCTCTTGATGCTTTCTTTACGCCTGTTAGAAAAGCAGTGTATAGCATAGAGAATGTTTTACATGAGAGTAATCCTAATTTTGAGAAGATTATTTTTGAAGTTGAAACAAATGGACAAGTAGATCCTATGGATGCTTTCAAAGAGGCTGTAGGAATTATGCATTCTCAAATGAGTGTGTTTGGTGCGGAGCTTAGTGATATACCTACTAGCAATGGACGATTGAATGATGATAGTCCAGAGTTAAAGGTATTATTATCAAGTGTAGAAATATTGAATCTTGAGCATCGTCCGAGTAATTGCTTGCAAAAATCAAACATCAAGTATATTGGTGAATTGGTGTTGATGAATGAGAGCGATTTAAAGAATATTAAGAATTTAGGAAAACGCTCATTTGATGAGATTGCAACAAAATTGCGTGAAGTTGGCTATGAAATTGGTGCAGATTTACCACATGAATTAGCAAATACTTTGAATAAGCGTTTAGCAAAACTAAAGGGACAGAATTAAAGGAATATTATGAGACATAGACATGGTTATAGAAAATTAGGTAGAACTTCTTCTCATAGGAAGGCATTACTAAGGAATTTAAGCATTGCTTTGATAGAGCATGGAAAAATTGAAACTGGGGTTTTTAAGGCGAAGGAATTACAAAGATATATTGAAAAACTTGTAAGCGTCTCTAAAGATTCTGATTTCAATACTCATAGGTTTGTATTTGCAGAGCTACAAAATAAAAAGGCGACAAAGAAACTTATTACAGAGATAGCCCCAAAATTTACTTCTCGCAATGGTGGTTACACTAGAATACATAGAAGTAGAATTAGACATGGCGATTCTTCTGTAATGGCTATTATTGAATTTGTTGATTAACATATTTTTTACATATTTTTAACTTTATGTAATATCTGCTATGCTGTAAAAAATGTTTCTATTAAATTATTTTAGAGACTTTTTTGCATTTTACTTATTTTTATTCATTTTTTTATTTCTATTTTTTTCACATTAAATGTTCATAGCTTTTTTATTTTTGCAATATCTTAATTTATAAATAGAGTAAAAAACTGCTATAATTTCATTTTTTTATAAAGTAAGGGGATGTATATGCAAAAAGAAGATAATAATAAACAAACTATAGTTCATAGGAAATGTATTTACAATCCAAATTCAAGTGAAACAGTTAATGAAAGAAAAATATTTGGTGGGAATCCTACTGCTATGTTTGAGTTAAACAAGATTAAATATGATTGGGCTTATAATTTATGGAGAACAATGCTTGCAAATACTTGGTTTCCAGAGGAAGTTAATATGAATCAAGATAAAAGAGATTATTTAGCATTAACAGTGCAGGAAAAGCAAGGTTATGATAGGGCTTTAGCGCAATTAATTTTTATGGATTCATTGCAAACAAATAATCTCATAGATAATATAAATCCATATATAACATGTCCAGAGATAAACTTACTATTAGTTAGGCAGGCATATGAAGAATCCTTGCATGCACAAAGCTATGCTGTCATGGTTGATTCTATATCTGCCAATACAGAAGAAATATATGATATGTGGCGTAATGACATGGCATTGAAAAGCAAGAATGACTATATAGCTAATGTCTATATAAATTTAGCGAATAATCCTACAGAAAGTAATCTTCTTAAGGCTATGTTTGCAAATCAGATTTTAGAGGGAATATATTTTTATAGTGGTTTTGCATATTTTTATACATTATCTCGTGGTGGTAAAATGTTAAATAGCTCGGAGATGATACGATTTATACAAAGAGATGAAGTTACTCATTTAAGTATCTTCCAAAACATGATTTGTTCTTTGAAGCAGGAGAGACAAGATCTTTTTACAGATATATTAAAAGAAGAGGTTATTGAGATGTTTAGACAAGCTGTAGAAATAGAATCCAATTGGGGGGAATACATTACTCAAGGTCAAATACTAGGTTTAACCTCAAAGATAATTAGAGATTATATAGAATATCTAGCAGATAAAAGGTTAAATGCAGTTGGTTTCCCTAGAATCTATAATAAACAAAATCCTATAAAATGGGTTGATGAACAAGTGAATTTTAATAATCAAAGGACTAATTTTTTTGAAGCTAAGGTTAGGAATTATACTAAGGGAGGATTGGCATTTGATGACGATTTTTAAAACATTTTATTCATTACAATTAAAAACAAAGTCTATATGGCAGGATAATTTAGATAAATTAGAGTCAAAAATCTTAGAGTGTGAGGATGATTCTTTTATTTTAGCTAGTGAGGTATTTTTAACAGGTTTTGCTTATCAAAAAATGATGGAAGCACATGAGTTTGGATTAATTGCTACTAAAAAATTACAAGAGCTTAGTATAAATAAAACTATAGTTATCACCATGATAGAAAAAGAAGGCAGGCAATATGTTAATAAGCTGAAGGTTTTTAGTAAGGGGCGTATAGCTTACACACAAGCTAAAGCTAAACTATTTCCATTAGGAAACGAACATTTACATTTTAAAGAGGGTAGCACAAAGAACATAAAAACATTTATGATTGATGGAATCTTATGTGCGGCATTAAATTGTTTTGAAATTAGATTTATTGAATTATGGCAGCAAATTAGGGGTGCTAAGGTTATATTTGTTCCTGCTGCATGGGGTAAAACAAGAAAAATTCATTTTCAAACATTAACTAGAGCATTGGCTATAGCAAATCAAAGTTTTGTTATAGCTAGCTCTTGTGCTGGTGCTGAGTATGCTAAGGGTAGTAGCATTATAACACCTTATGGGATTATGTATAAAAATGATTCAAAAGAGATTATACAAGCACAAATCAATTTGACAGAAGCCGATAAAATGCGAGTACATATAGATACAGGGATTCCACGCACATGAGACTTCATGAAATAAAAAACATGGAAATGTTAAAAGATATACAAAATAGTTTTGATAGTAGGATTATTAGTGCATTGCGTAAAACAGATAGAGAAATATTTGTTCCATCTTTTATAAAACATTCTGCATTTAAACTTGATAATGCACTACCAATTAGCGATGAACAATGGATTAGTGCTCCACTAACTGTTGCTAAAATGACTTCATATTTAATGGCTTATGATCTAGGCAATCAAGTTATTGAAAATCCAGATAATGTATTAGAAATAGGTTTGGGTAGTGGTTATCAAGCAGTTGTTTTATCTTATATTATACGCAGGGTATTTAGTATAGAAAGGATAGAATCCCTGTGGCTTGAAGCTAGAAAGCGTATAGCAGATTTAAAGATAATGAATATTAATATAAAACTTGATGATGGCATGAATGGTTGGTCATCATTTGCGCCATATGATAGAATATTGCTTTCTGCTTGTGCAGATAGTATCCCCAATAATTTAATATCCCAACTTCAAATCGGTGGAGTTTTGGTTGCACCTATGTATCATAATGATAAACAAGTGATAGTTAGATTTATAAAAAATAGTAGCGATTCCGTATCTAGTCAAATATTGGAAGGTTGCGAATTTGTACCGATTAAACAGGGCATTATGAGAATGAATTAGCATAGCTTTAAACATTTGTATCATCTATATGAAAGCTATATTATTTTAAGCAAAATCTATATAAATGATTTGTTGGTCCATGTCCGCTACCTATATTTAATGAGTGCAATATTGCGTTAAAGACATAGTCTTTAGCTGCTTTTATAGAATCTAACTTGCTTTTATCTTTTGCTAGATTTGCTGCTATAGCTGAGCTTAGGGTGCAACCTGTACCATGGGTATTCTTTGTATTTATTTTCTTAGATTCTAATATATGAAATTCTTTGCCATCATAGAATATATCTGTAGCATAGTCTCCTTTGTTATGTCCGCCTTTTATCAAGACAGATTCTGCTCCTATTTTATGTAGTTCTATCGCTGCTTTTTTCATAGAATCTTGATTATTAATTTCAAATGCACATAATTCTTGAGCTTCTGGTATATTTGGCGTGAGGACATGTGCTAGCGGTATCATCTTTTTTTTAAAATATGAACGAATTGATTCTGGCATTAATGGAAAGCCATTTTTAGCAAACATTACAGGATCTACAACTACATTCTTAGCATTGTACTCAATAAGAGATTTTGCTACTAAATCAATTATTTCAATTGAGCTAAGCATGCCTATCTTTACAGCTTTTGGTGGGATATCTTCAAATATTGCTGTAATTTGGTCTTGTATAATATCTGTTGGAATATCACAGCTAGAAATAACTCGTTTAGTATTTTCCGCTACCACACTCAAAATAACACTCATACCATACACACAATGAGCATCAAATGTTTTAATATCAGCTTGTATTCCAGCTCCACCGCTACAATCACTACCAGCTATTGTTAAAACAGGTATTGATTCAATATTATTTGTTTTTAAATTTTTTTCATTGCTTACACACATATTTATTCCTAAACATTAATTATGATACATTGGTAAAAATGATAAACAAACAAGCATTGCGATTGAACCAAATAAAATTGCATCCATTCTATCTAAAATACCGCCATGACCGGGTAGTATATATCCAGAATCTTTAACTTCTGCTTTTCTTTTCAATGCACTTTCAAATAAATCTCCGATGATAGATAGCACTACAATAATAACACTAGCAATAAGGGATATATAAAAATCACCAAATATTCCAATACCTATTATGGAGCCAATTATTACACTACAAAAAATACCACATAATGCACCTTCAATAGTTTTCTTTGGTGATACAGCACATAATGCAGTTTTTCCAAATTGCTTTCCTCCATAATAAGCAAAAATATCAGCTAATGCAACTACAATGATTAACCAAATTAAATGCCATACTCCGTATTCAGCATATAGGACAAAAACTGCAACAAATGGTAGTGTGGGGTATATAAAAGGTGCTATATACCTCATGTTTGTACTATCATTTTTTGCAATTACACATAATGATGCAACACATAGCACAAGTAACGCAATAGATAATGAGTTACTGCTGAAGTATATTCCAATCCACAAAAGTATTGCAAGAACGGCGGTTAGTAGATGAAAATTTATTCTATATAGTTTCGTGCTTTCAAATAATCCTATTATATACAAAATGCCTATACTCGCCCAAATCAGTGTAAAATTATTTATCCAAAATACAACAATTAAGCATAGTATCATTATAATTCCACTCCAAAACCTTGCGGAATCTTGCATAATAGCATCCTTAAGTTTTTTTAGCATTACATCTCCTTTTAAGGTTAATAACTTAGTGTTATAATTTTAACTAAAAATTTTGTCAAAAAAAGTGCAACAAGGAAAAAAATGGGAAATATTTATGACATAATCGTAGTTGGTGGCGGACACGCCGGTGTAGAAGCTAGTCATATTTGTGCAAAGATGGGATTGAAAACCATGCTTATAACTCATTTGGTAGATAATATAGCACTTGCTAGCTGTAATCCTGCGATAGGAGGATTGGGTAAAGGTCATTTAGTCAAAGAGGTTGATAGCCTCGGTGGTTTAATGGGGGCGATAACTGATATTAGTGGTTTGCAATATAGAATATTAAATGCTTCAAAGGGTCCAGCAGTTAGGGGTACTAGGGTTCAAATAGATATGGATTTATATAGAAAATATGCAAGGGATATATTATTAAGAACACAAAATTTAAATGTGATACAAGGTAATGTTACTAAAATACTATCTAAAGAGGTAAATGGTGTTAATGAGGCAATTGGCATAGAGCTTAGTATTCAAAAGCAGTTTTTTGCAAAAAAAGTAATAATTACAGCTGGGACATTTCTACAGGGGCTTATACATATAGGTGAGCATCGGAGTCAAAATGGTAGAGCAGGTGAGATGGCAAGTTGTGAACTTAGTGAGAGTTTAAAACAGCTTGGTATTCCTCTTGATAGATTAAAGACAGGTACATGTCCTAGGATACTTGGAAGCAGTATAGATAGCAGTGAATTAGAACAACATTATGGTGATGCCTGTAGTAAAGAATCTCAAAGTTTAAATAATATATCAGATGTTGATTTAATTATGCAGATTGATAAGGATAATGAAGATAGAAAGCATTTAAGGCAAAATGGAATAGAGCAGGGCAAAGAAAATGGTGTATTAGATTCTAAGAGAGAAACATTGTTTAGGAATGCTGTTGATACTAATAATATTAGTGAGTGGAAAAAATTTACAGATTTTTTGCAGGATGAATGTTGCGTGCCAGATGGTAGCAAAGAGAATGAAATGGACATGATAGGCATATTTAGTGATGTGTCAAATTTTAAAGATATATATTCAACTAATAAGAAGATAGAAGCACCATATTTTAGCCTACTTACACAAGATTATTTATTATACAATAGAGGCAATATAATATCTAATTGTTTAGACAATAGAATTAAACATGGTTATTTTCGTCCTATAGAATTACCATGCTTTGTAACATACACAAATGAAAAAACGCATGCAATTATAGAATCAAATTTTTATAGGGCACCATTATTCACAGGGCAGATACAAGGCGTTGGACCTAGATATTGTCCTAGTATAGAGGATAAAATAAATAGATTCAAAGATAAGCCAAGACATCAATTGTTTTTAGAGCCACAAACTTATAGCTGTGGTGAATATTATGTTAATGGTTTAAGCACGAGTTTGCCATATGAAGTTCAAGAACAAGTTATACATTCAATAAAAGGGTTAGAAAATGCAATAATAACTAGATATGGATATGCTATTGAGTATGATTATAGCCAACCTACAAACTTATACCACACTCTAGAATCAAAGATTGTAAAAAATCTTTATTTAGCAGGGCAGATCAATGGAACTACAGGTTATGAAGAAGCAGCAGCACAGGGGATTATGGCTGGCATTAATGCAAGTCTTAGTATATTAAGTAGTGATGGTAGAACTAAAAGGGATTCTTTAATCTTTGATAGAAAAGAAAGCTATATTGGCGTTATGATTGATGATTTGGTTACTAAGGGGACTAATGAGCCATATAGATTATTTACAAGTAGGGCTGAATATCGCTTACTTTTAAGAGAGGATAATGCTTGTTTTCGTATGTTGCCATATTCTAAAGAGCTAAAACTTTTAGATGAAGATATACTTATGCAATTAGAAATTGACTGGCAACATATACAGGAAATGTTACCAATTCTTGATGAGGAATATACACCAAATAGAGATAATATTAATAAACTTTATGTTATAGGTGAAGATGGATTTAATAATAAATGTAATTTTGGTTTGATACTAGGGAGGGATAGTATGAATTCCAAAAAAATGAGAATGCTAGATTCTAGATTCAATGGTTTGAGTTCTAGGGCGTTAAAACAAATACAAATTCATGCTAAATATCAAAGTTATATACAAAAGCAAACTATACAAATTAATAGAAGTGAGCATAATTTGCATTTGGAGATTCCAAAGGATTTTGATTATAATGGTATATCTGGTTTGAGTCTTGAAGTAATTGAAAAATTAACAGCTATGCGTCCAAAAACTCTTAAGGATGCAAAACTTATTAGTGGCATTACTCCGGCAAGTTTAGAAGTACTAGAATTACATATTATTATGTATAAGAAAAATGAAAAATATAATAAAATTAAATGATTGCAATTTGCAATCAAATGTATTTGTAAATATATTTATTGTCGGTATATTGCTATTATGATAGATTATCAAATATGATTTATGCCTATGTATTGTAGTAATTTATAGAATTTGCATTAAATAATTAGTGATTGTGGTAAATAAATTTTATATATAAAGATTACAACTAACATTATTTTATAATGTATGGATTATGTATTATGTTGTGATTTAGTCTTAATATATTATTAATCTTTTAATAATTATTTGGTTTTATTGATTTATTGTTTTTATGTTAAAAACCTATAAAATCATGTAAAACTTAAATAATTTTTATTATACTACTAGTTAAAGTTGTGTGAGTTTTTGATATGAGCTGTATGGTGTGATTTAAAGGGTTTTTGTGAAATTTTTAATTGATTTTTTTGTAAAAGATTCTATACATGATACAATGATATTTCCTTTATTGAATTGCTCTAAACATGAGGCAACTATACTACGAGATATTATATTCTTATATATGCGTGGGGAAAATGAGATTGAAATTTCTTCATTTTTGGAGCAGATGTATTTTGCTAGGGGATTTGAGGTAACGCCATATTTGAAAGAGATCAAAAATTTAATTGAGCTTGGTTGGTTGCATTATCCAGATAAGCTTGAAAGTGCATTGGAATTGCAAAATTCCGTTATATCACTTAGCAAAAATTTGTTAAAACTTTTGGAAAAAGGTTGTATATTAAATGGTGATATTGAGCCTAAAATATATAATAATTCTTTAGAATATTTGCAAGATGAATGGCAAAAGATCAATTTGTTATTACAATATAATAGATTGCCTGCAAATTTAAATCATAATTTATTGCAATCATGTGATTTGTATATAGAAACTTTGACAAATACCATTGATAATAATGTAGAAAGAAATGGTAAGAAAAATAAGATTAGAGAGTATTTTCATAGACATAGGCTAAATAATTACGAAAGGTTAATATTTTTGCTTTTGGCACAAGCACAATATAATGGTGATATTGGGTTATCAATGAAAGAGATTATAACGCTTGGTAAGACAGGTGAAGAAAAATCTGTGTTTCAAAGTTTGCTTACAAGCAAATCTAAACTTTTAAAAAATGGTATGGTTACTCCAACAGAATCCTACACAGATTTATCATTTATGGAACAAGAGTTTTGCATACCACAACACATTTTCAGTACTCTTGTGTTTGAAAAGTCTATGCCACATTTGAGGCTTGAAGATGAAATTGAGAAAAGTGATATTTTTGATATTATAATACCAAAAAAAGGATTGAGTGATATTATATTGCAAGATGATTTACAAGATAGATTTAGTGTTTTGCTACAACATTTAAATCCATTAGTTCATAAAAGGTTAAAACTTTGGGGTATTAAAGAAAAGGCAGGTATAGACGCCAAAATACTTTTGTACGGAGAGAGTGGTACAGGTAAAACTTCGAGTGCTTATGCGTTAGCTAAAGATTTAAGACAAAAAATTTTAAGCCTCGATTGCTCTAAGATTCTATCTATGTATGTTGGAGAAAGTGAAAAAAATGTAAGAAGGATATTTGATGAATATATTTTGCTTACAAAAAAGGTTAAAGAAAAACCTATTTTGCTTTTAGATGAAGCAGATCAATTGCTTAGCTCAAGGAATGATATTGCAAGTAGTGCTAGTAGAATGTATCATCAAATGCAGAATATATTTTTGGAGCAGATTGAAAAATTTGAGGGAATTTTAATTGCTACTACAAATCTTGTTGATAGTCTTGATTCTGCATTTTCAAGAAGGTTTCATTATAAGCTTAAATTTGAGCGTCCAAATATGCAATTAAGGATTAAAATTTGGGATATTCATTTGCCAAAAAATGCCATTTTTAATGAGGATAGGGAATCTTTTACTATAAGTCTTGCAAAGTTTGATCTAAGTGGTGGTCAAATCAAAATAGTAATAGAAAATACTTGCTATAAGGTTGCTACCAGAAAAGAGCCAATTTTTTATATAAGCGATTTTATAGAGGAGATAGAGAAAGAAAAGGATGCTGCCTTTGGCGATACAAAAAAGATGGGATTTTTATATTAGACTTAGAGGGATTATAATGAGCTATAAAGTTAAATTGTTTATTTTTTTTAGTATGTTTTTGGTTAGTATCTATATAAGTGGTTGTTTTTTGTTTGGCATGAAAGGTATATTTGATGGTAGTAATTACAACATAGTGAAGTTAGAGATAAACAACAAGGTTTTATTAAGCCCTCAAGAATTGTCAAGTTTGGCTAGAGAGCAAATTCAAAATAATCCCGATATAGACAATGCGTCATATAATATAGATAGTCAAAGGCAGTTAAGCAGAATTGATGATATAAATGCGACTTTTGAACAATTAAAACAAAGAAATAGTCAAGATGATGATGCAGAATATGTTAAAACGCCAATTTCAGAATTAGCAAATATCAATCTAAGAGCCACTTTCAATTTAGATAGGACGCAAGATGTTTTATATGGTAAAGCCGGTTGCAATGATTATACGGCAAGGTTTTTTTGGCAGGATTCTACAAAAATAGTGATTTCTGGTTCTGCTAGTACTAGAAAACCATGTAGCCCAAAAGAAGTATCAGATTTTCAAAATACATTAATTAAGAACCTAGATGGCATATATGTAGTTACAAAGCTTAAAAATCGTAAAGGCTATGTTTTAAATAATGGACGAATGAGAATCTATATCAAATAGGGAAAGACAATGCAATAATTTGATTTATTAGTTATAAATTACATAATTATAAAAATATTTTTTATAATAAATATTATTTATATTTGTATTTTTATCTAAAAATGATACAATATTAATATTTTAGTTCAAAAGGAGTTCAAATGTTTGCATACTTAAGCAAGTTGTTAAATCTTATTTTATCTATAGTTGTTGGTATTGTTGCATTTTTAAATATATCTAATGCACATGTTTTACAAATCATTGTTGGTAGTGAGAATGCATACAAGCCATTTGCTTATATTAATAATGACAATATCGCTACAGGTTTTGATAATGATGTTATGAAGGCTATTGTGGCGTATATACCAAATGCCAAATTGCAGATTATATCAGTTCCTTGGAATGTGATTTTTACAAGTTTAGATTCTGGTAAATTTAATGTAGTAATTAATCAAATCACAAAAAACAAACAGAGAGAGGAAAAATATATTTTTTCAAGTCAGCCTTATTTTTATGGCATTAGCGGTTTGATATTGCATGAAAATTCTAGCATTAAGGATATTAAAGAATTAAAGAATGTTAAAGTTGGTGTATCTGTTGGTTCAAATCATGCTACAAATCTTGAAAAATATGCAAGAGAGAATCCAAGTCAAGGTATTAAAATAGTTTATTATAAAACCTCCGCATCATTGGTCGCTGATTTAGCAAATGGTAGGATTCAAGCAATGATAAATGATCCAATAAGTGCAATTGATTATGCAAAATCACAAGGTGTGAAATTAAATATAACAGATTTCATATTTGAGAAAACGCCTGTTTATATTGTTTTTAGAAAAGATTCTAAGCAATTAGCAAATATGATCGATAAGGCTTTAGATAAGGCTATTAAAGATGGTAAAATCTCTGAATTATCTATAAAATATTTTGGTATTGATCAAACAAAATAATTGCTATAGATATTTATTTGTGGATAATTAATGCTTGATATTTCATATTTTTTAAGTACAGCTTATATATTACTTCCTAGCCTGCCAATAACTTTTTTTATTGCCCTTTTTTCATTTTTTATAGGGGGTTTGTTGGGTTTTTTTATGGCTTTAGGTAAAATATATAATGTGTTTATGCTTAATATTTTTATTGTAGTTTTTGTTTCATTTTTTAGATCTACCCCATTACTTGTTCAGCTTTTAATGTTTTATTATGGCATTCCTATTTTGCTTAGACATTTTGATATGCAGATTGATATTAGCTCTATTGATGCGATTTATTATGCTTTATTTGTATTTTCTTTATATGCAAGTGCTTATATGTGTGAAATATTTCGTTCAGCAATTTTAGCAATTGATAAAGGGCAGTTAGATGCGGCTAGATCAATTGGTATGAGTGAATCTCAAGTGTTAATAAGAATTGTTTTGCCACAGGCTATTATGATAACACTACCAAATTTATTAAACTTTTTTATTTTACAACTCAAAAATACTTCTCTTTGCTCTATTATTACCGTTCCTGAATTAATGGGAATTGCAGATATAGAATCTGGTAGAAGTTCTAAGTTTTTGGAAGTATATTTCATGGCAGCATTAATGTATTGGGGAATGTGTGTATTATTAGAGATTTTATTTTCTAAGCTTGAAAAAATCTTTAAAAAATATAAAAAAAGTTACATATAATAGTGAGATAATATGTTAGACTTGAATAATATTAATAAATATTTTAGCAAAACTAAGGTTTTAAATAATATTAATTTACATATTAAAAAAGGAGAGATTGTAGCTATTATAGGACCAAGCGGTAGCGGTAAAAGTACTTTATTAAAATGTATTAATGCTTTAGAGTTAGCACAACAAGGTATAGTAACAATAGATAATATAAGCCTAGATTATTTAAAATATACTACAAAAGATATTCTCAATCTTAGAAGAAAAAGTGCAATGGTATTCCAACATTACAATCTTTTTTCACATAAAAATGCCCTTGAAAATATAACAGAGGGCTTGATAGTCGTGCAAAAAATGCAAAAACAAGAAGCTAATAATATTGCTAAAACAAGACTCAACGAAGTAGGATTGCTTGATAAAGCATATTTTTATCCACATCAATTAAGCGGCGGACAACAACAAAGGGTTGGAATTGCTCGTGCATTAGCGATGAATCCTAGTGTGATTTTATTTGATGAACCAACTAGTGCGCTAGATCCAGAGCTTGTAGGTGAGGTGTTATCTGTTATATCAAATATTAAAGGTACAACAATGATAATTGTAACACATGAATTGCATTTTGCTAGAACTTTAGCAAACCGGATTGTTTTCATGGCAGGCGGGGAGATTATAGAGGAAAATACATCTAATAATTTTTTTGCTAATCCACAACATGCAAGAACAAAGGCTTTTTTAAAAACAATGTTTGACAGGCAACAATATATTTAGTTTTATTAAATTTTTGTGTGTCTTAACCTGTTAGAATCTAGTCATGTAGATATTTAATTTTACTAATTACGCTTTAATATACTTATGTATTGTTAATACCGACATTATAAATTAGCAATGGCATCAAATTAAGCTTTAATATGGGATAATACAAGAGGTGTACCACCTTGTATATCTTTGCTAAATTTTTTACCCATTATGGAATCTATTTGTAATGGGGACATGCCATAGCATGGTCTAACACAAGCAATATTATCAAGAGTTATTGTTTCATTCTCTTTTACATCTTTTGATACAAATAGACTTCTTGCAAATTCTCTACCTTTCTTATCTGCATTGATTTTATAGTTAGTATTTGCATGTGTTGATTCTATATTAAGCATTGTTTGGTTATTTTGTATGAAATCATCTGCCAATAAACATACATTTTTTACATTTTCAACCATAAGGCTAAATTCATTTGTATCAAGGCTAAATTCACTATCTACCCCACCTAGCTTTCTATCTAGTATAAAATGCTTTTCAATCACACTAGCACCGCATAAAGTTGCTACAATAGGCACACTAATTCCTAATGTATGATCTGATAATCCAACTTTTATATTATATTTACTCCATTTTTGCCTAATAGATTCTATATTTGTTAGTTTTGCATCGCTTAGTGGTGCTGGATATTCTGAAATACAATAAAGCAATGTAATGCTATCATTATCCCTTAGAATCTCTAATGCGTTTTGTATCTCTATGTCATCTGCAACGCCTAGTGATAATATGACTGGTTTTTTTGTTTTAGCTATTTCTTTTAAAAGTGGTATGTGCATAACCTCAAAACTAGCAATTTTATAGATAGGGCAATCAAATTTTTCTAAAAATTCTACTCCTTCTATGCTGAACGGCGTGCTAAATGCTGTTAAATTAAGACTTTTTGCTAATGTAAATATTTCTTTATGCCATTCCCAAGGCATTTGTGCTTCTTCATATAAATCCCAAAGGTACTTATCTTTCCACAATCCTTGTTTAATGCGAAAATATTCATTTTTGTATGGGAGTGTTAAACAACTAGGTTTGTATGTTTGCACCTTTATTGCATCTGCCTTTGTCTTTGCTACTGCCTCAACGCTTTTTAGGGCTATATCTATTTTTTTATTATGATTAGCACTTAATTCTGCTATTATAAATGGTGTTTGCATGAAATCTCTCAATGATAAGGTTATGCAATTATAACTAAATATGTAAGATTTTGGTTTTATAAACCAACATAGAATCAAAACTACAATATGGATATATATAAAGATTATGATATAAGATAAATGCTATAAATACATATTTTGGATTGTAAAAGTAAGATTGCATTTTACTTTCTCATAGAATAGTTTTAAAGCAAATAAATAATATATTAACCCAACACAGAAATATAGGTATAAAATTAATGCAATAATGTGTAAAACATTGAATCTAAATCCATTTATAACAAAATAACATCTAGCATGCAATGTTAGGCAAATTAAAATATGCCTAATTGTTTTCTAGCATATTTAAATTTCAATAATAAAATACATTATGCCATATATTTTGCTACAATTAAATTTCATTATAATATATTCTAATCAGTAAAAATTCGTTAAATTATGCTAATATTCCGTATTATGCAAGGCTATAAGGCAACAAATGCAAACTTTAGATATACATTTCAAACCTAGTGGCATACAATGGCTAGGACAGATTCCAAAGCATTGGGAGGTGGTGAGATTAAAATATGTAGCAATACTTTATACAGGCGATAGCATTAAAGATAACGATAAATATAAATATTGCATTGTAAATAATAGCGTTCCATATGTTTCCACAAAGGATATAGATATATATTCTAATTTTATAGATTATAATAATGAAATGTTTATATCACATTATGATACAAATTTCAAAAGAGCTTATAAAGATTCTATACTTCTTTGTATTGAAGGTGCAAATGCAGGCAAAAAAATAGCATTTTTAAATCAAGAAGTTTGTTTTGTGAATAAACTTTGTTGTATTAACAACAAATCCAAAACTCTACATTCAAAATTATTGTTTTATTTTCTTCAAAGTATTTTTTTTAAAAATACCTTTTTTTCAAACATAAAAGGGCTTATAGGTGGAGTTACAGCTGAACATATTGGAAACTTTTATATATTTAAACCCCCATTAAAAGAGCAAAAAGCAATAGCAAGTTATTTAGATACAAAATGCGAAAAGATAGCAGAATTTATAAGCAAAAAAGAACATACAATCACACTCTTAAAGGAGCTAAAAGATTCTATAATCAACAAGGCAGTAACACAAGGGCTTGATGAAAATACAGCCTTTAAAGACAGCGGTATACAATGGCTAGGACAGATTCCAAAACATTGGGAGGTTAGGAGAATTGCAAGTATTGGAAGTTTTTCAAAAGGTGGCAATATTTCACGACAAGATTTAATTTATAATGGAAACCCCGCAATTCTTTATGGAGATATTTACACGAAATACGAATTTAAAAGCTATGATTTAGAATCTAAAATTTCTAAGGAAACTTCATTATTGGCAACACCCATATATAAGGGAGATATTCTTTTTGCTGGTTCTGGAGAAACAAAGGAAGATATAGGAAAAAGTATTGTTTATTTAGGAGATGAAAAAGCGTTTGCAGGTGGAGATGTTATTATATTTAGACAACAAAAACACGATAGTTTGTTTTTATCATATACCCTAAATGCTAAATATGCTAAATTTTACAAATACATAGAATCTAAAGGTGAAATTATCGTTCATATTTATGCTTCAAATTTAAGGGAGTTAAGAATACCCATCCCACCCCTAGAAGAGCAAAAGCAAATAGCCAAATACCTAGATGATAAGGTTGCAAAAATAGATCTTGCAATCACAAAAGCAAATGAACAAATCAAACTCATACAAGAATACAAAACAAGCCTTATTAATGAATGCGTTTGTGGGAGAATAGATTTAAACAAGGAAGAGCAATGATTCAAAAGATTTCTTTAAAAAATGTAGCAAGTTATAAAGATGAAGCAGTTTTGGAAACAGATAAGCGTATTAATTTAATTTATGGCTTAAATGGTGCTGGTAA
>JARHYT010000045.1 GCA_029264775.1 Helicobacter sp.
ATGCAGCAATAGAAGCAGCAAGAGCAGGAGAACATGGTAGAGGCTTTGCAGTAGTAGCAGATGAAGTAAGAAAGCTAGCAGAAAGAACTCAAAAGAGTTTGGGAGAGATAGAGGCAAATACAAATATCTTAGTGCAAAGTATTAATGATATGGCAGAATCTATTAAGGAGCAAGCACAAGGTATAGAGCAAATAAATATAACCATTGCGCAACTTGAAGAAATAACACAACAAAATGTCAGCATTGCACACAAATCTAGTAACATTAGTAGCGAACTTAATGGAGTAGCAACCAAGATACTAGATGATGTTAAACAAAAGAAATTTTGATATTACACAAAATAACTGCTAAGATTATAATATCTCTTTGTAGAACAAATAATACAAAACAAATATGATATTATGCTAAAATACATTTGTTAAACTAAAATAACAGGAGGCAAGCATGCATTTTAAATTATTTATGGTATTTTTTGTTAGTCATATGCTATTATACGCTGGAGCAGGTTTTGAAAGCGATAGCTATTTAATCTGGATCTCATCTAAATGCCCTGAAAGAAGTCAGACCTGCACAGATCTTACTTATATTCAAACAAATAAAAGCAATGGTAAAACCATTACAGTAAAAGGTGCTGAACCAATAGTTGGAACAATGTCTGGGAATCTCATAGGATACACATTTAGAGATAATCAAACAAAAACTTCTTATGAATTATCTATGGATCTAGATAGTGTATATCATTTATATGTCCGTTTTCCTAGATCAATAAAAAAAGAAGAGCTTAAGCAAATAACAGAGCAAATGTATCAGACCAAATTATCAAGAATTCATAAAAAATAAGTGAGTGTTAAATGAGTTACCCTATCTTTAAAAATAATATTTTAGCATTTATGTGTTATTTAACATTGTCTGCATATATACTGCATGCCAATAGCGATATAAATCAATACAGCAGCAATACTGCAACAAAGATTCTAAATCAAAATGAATTAGAATCTTTCTTTAAAATAATGAAGGGTGAAAAAAGGCTATATATAACAAAAGGTGTAATTGACAACAAAGACATAACAGCATTTGTATCCATTCAACACACAGAATCTGATGGTGATATTTCCGTAGCAGTTGAATATAATTCGTTAGATACAAATTTACAGATAACAAAAATAGGCGTACGGAATGGTGCTTTAATCTTTTATGGTATAACTGGAGAAAGCACACAAAGTTTCGAATTAATACAAGACATGAAATCTAAGATAAATAAGTTATCATTGGTTAGTAATGATCTACACAAAAAGAAATTAGATTATCATAATAATGCAACATGGAGTTGTTATAGTCATATGGAAAAATTGTTTATCCCAAATGAAGGTGGATTGCGAAAAAGTGTATATGCTAAATTAAACAAAAATCTATCCTTAAATGCCATGAATATAAGAGGCTTGAAACATATTCTATTCAAAGAGATGAAAGCACAATGCAAAGATATAGAATTTAATATGGAATACATACAAGCAACTAGCATTTATTATTTGGATTCAAATATTATTATATTAGAACAGGGTGATTATAGTTATGAGGGTGGGGCTAATGGTAACTATAGTACAAGCATGAAAGCCTACAGCCTTAATAGTGGAGATGAATTGCCAAATGATATATATAGCCTATTTGATAAATCAAAAAATATGCAATTGTTGAGTATAATAAACAAAAAATTAAAAGATTCTAAGGAGCATATATACACATATCCATTAACGATAAAGGACTTACCACATACATTTTTTATAGATTCCAAAAATGTTAAATTTGTTTGGCAACCATACGAAATTGCTGGTCGTGCTATGGGTGTTATAAGCATAGAAATACCACTTGGCAAGTTAAAGCGCCTTATTAAAAAGGACTCTCCATATGGTTACTTATTTGAGTGATTATTTCATATTTAAATATATAGCATCTTGTGTTAATATATGCCTTTTATCAACACAAACCTTTATAACATATCTATCAATATATGGAATCAAGAAGTTTTTATCCAAAACTAGGTAATGCGTATTTGCTATTTCTTGAATATCTTGCACAATTCCAATACATATATCATTCTCAATAACCTCCATTCCTATAATATCAAAGTAAAAAAATTCATTATTATCTAAATTGCATATTTTTCTGGTATCTTCTATAGTGCTGTAAAAAATAAGATTTTTCAAGCAATTCAAATCTTCCCTACTCTTTACCTCGTGGATTCTCATAGTGCCCTTCAATTTATTAAAAAGCCTAATAGTTATAGGAAAATAATAGGACTTTTGTTTGCTGATATTTTTATCGTCCAAGCATTTAGTTGTATTAAAAATATTATCTATAGCAAACATAGCATTATGCCATCGTATATATAAAATTACACCATTATCTAATGATTCAGGAAAGTCAGTTAGTAGAGACACCCTTATATCCCCATTTAAACCAATACTTTTTCCGAATCTACCAACACAAACGACTTGCGAATCCTCAAAAAGTACAGGTTCAACTATATTTGACATAATTAATACTATGTAACAAAAAATGAAACAAATTCATTATGTAGCGGGATCTTTTGGTATCACAATAATCTCATAGGAGATATTATCCTTAGCTTTACATGCAGAAATGACATTCTTTAGGGCACTCACCATTTTTCCATCTTTGCCTATAATTTTACCTACATCATCATGTGCGACCTTAATAGATAGCATATAATCAGAACGCTTTCCATCACTTACCGAAATTACAACATCTCCCGGATACTTAACAATTTTTTTGATATATACTTCAAGGAAGTCTTTAACAGGTAGATTTCTCATTTCACTTACTCAAAGCAGATACTCTTTCGCTCATTTTAGCACCAACGCCCTTCCAATACTCTAATCTATCCCTATCAATCTTAACTACTGCTGGATTTGCTACAGGATTATAATACCCAATAGATTCTATCCAACCACCATCTCTTCTTTTTCTTGAATCTGTAACCACAATTCTATAAAACGGCTTTTTCTTTCTTCCCATTCTTGTTAGCCTAATTACTGTTGCCATTAATTTCCTTAAAATAAAAATTTCTGCTAATTCTAGCATAATTTTAAGAATTTTAAGCGATTTTTTGCATTCAATGGCTTTATAAACATAGCGATTAAAGCTAACAACAATATTATATAGACTACATAAATCATTAACCTTTTGTCCATCAATATATAAGGTTGAAATAGCTTACCCATGCTAAATCGGCATAGTCTCTTAGATTGTTGATTAATTCTTTCATTTAGTCTCCTAAAGTTAATTTAGCACCAAAAACAGAGCAAATGCCAAAGGGTAACATAAAAACAATATTAAAAAATTCCTTAAATATTTTTTAATTCTTGTTATTCCAAAAAGCCATAGATTGGCTATCATTAGTGGAAAGACTATCCAACCAAGCATTATAAAAAACTCCTCAACCCTATT